>DBWG01000005.1 GCA_002308635.1 Ruminococcaceae bacterium UBA1244
GTCATGTTTTATTTAAGGAAAAGTATGAATATTAACAAATAACGGACTAAAAAACATGGGTATGTTCCTGTGGGTTTGCAATTTACAATTCAAAAAATATGATATATCATATATGATACGCCTAATCGGGGTGCGTCAAGGACAGAGTTTGATAATATGAATATAGCAATAAGGCTGAAAGGAGGTTTTGCAGACCAGTTTACGGTGTCGTGATGCATTTTGAAGAGGCAACAAAATTCTCGGAGGTAAAATATGAAGGTGACAATTGTAGAACAGAGCGAAAAAAAGAACTGTATTCAGAGAATTGCTGCCTATTGTCGTGTATCAACTGACAGATCTGACCAGAACAGTTCTTTTGATGTACAGAGAACATACTTTTTAAAGAAATACAAAAATGCAGATGATGTTGATTTTGTTGGAGTATATTCTGACAGATTCAGCGGAACATCACTTGAATGCAGACCAGGTTTTCAGCAAATGATGAGTGACTGCCGTGAAGGAAAAATAGACCGTATAGTAACAAAATCCCTGAGCCGGTTTGCAAGAAACACAAAGGAATGTTTATCAACGCTCAGGGAGTTGAAGGAACAGGGGATAACTGTACTGTTTGAAAAGGAAAATATTGATACATCAAAAGTATCCGATGAAATAATGATAACGATTCTGGAGGGACTTGCACAGGAGGAATCCGCATCTATCTCCAGAAACGTCCGATGGAGTCTGAAGCGCAGGATGTCAAGCGGAACACTTGGCATCGCAAAGGTACCGTATGGATATACAAAAAAAGGAGGCAGGCTGGAAATTGAAGAAGAAAAGGCCGGAACGGTCAGGAGAATATTTTCACTCTATCTTAGCGGGGCAGGAGCAAAAAAAATAGCGGTTCTTCTCAATTCGGAAAATATACCGTCACCTACCGGAAGAAAATGGAATAATGTTACGATATTAAAAATGCTTCGTCAGGAAAAATACATCGGAGATATACGCTGGCAAAAAACATTTTCGGTATTTATGGAAATAAGATCAAGAAAAAACAGAGGTGAGGCAGACAGCTATTACATAAAGAACTGTCTGCCGCCGATAGTGAGCCGTGAGACTTTTGAAAAAGCCCGTGAGCTTTGCGCCAGGAATACAAGAAAGCCGAAAAGCAAAAATGATTCCCCATTCCGCAGGAAAACGAAATGCACCTGCGGACGTTCTTATTATTTAAGGAAGAGTACAGAGATGATATGGGAATGCAGCGGAAAATACAGCACGACAGTTCCATGCACAAATCCGGTATTCAGTGACCATGATTATCATACCGCATGGCAAAGATTGTGTACAAAGCTCAGAAAGTATACAGACGAAACGGTTCTTTCGTGCAGGGAACTTTTTGTTTTTGCAGGGGAATATCTTGTTGACGGGGAGGTGATGCACCTGAGAAACAGTGAGGAGGATTATTCACGTCGAAAATATGTTTTGTGTTCGCTGTGTCTGGAGGGCTGCATCACCACCGAAAAGCTGTTTTCTCTTCAGAGTGAGATCGACTCAAAGCTTGAAGAAATAAAGAAGCATCTTACTGTACTCAACGGAAGTATGACAAAAAGGGTTGATGAACTTGATAAGCTGTATATGCTTTTGAAGGATAGTACATCTGAAAATCTTGAAGAAAAAATACTGTTGCGTTCCGTGACAGACGGAAAAACGATAGAGTTTGAACTGATCGGAGGGCTGAGCTTCAAGGAGGAATTGGGATGAGTGAAAGAAACTTTCCATACGGATACAAAATGTCAGACGGTGCGATCGCTGTTGATGAAGGCGAGGCAAAATATGTACGCCTTATTTTTGAAATGAAATATAAAGGTATGGGAGTATGTGAGATCGGACGCTGTCTTTACAAAGAAAACATACCGTTTTTTTCCGACACAGTATCGAAAACGATAAAAAAGGCAAGTGCCATACTTTACAAGCAGATATATGCCGGAAACGAAAAATATCCGGCAATAATCGACAGGGGAATATTTGACGAAATACAGAAGATGAAACCACCCGCTTTCCGGAAAAAGAAAGAAAAGAAACCGGAGCCGGTTTTTTGTGAGGAATACGAGATAATAAATGATGAAGAAACAGAAAGAATAAGAAATGAGATCATCCGCATGATAATGGAACACGCAAAAAGCAGTGAAGAGATAAGCGGGATGATATCGGAGTATGCCGAGAGAAAATATCAGTGTATAAAACGAAAGGAAGATAAAAATGGATCAGGCACCTGAAGTGATATTGATACCCGCAGTAAAACCGCAGCATTCGGTCACAGGCAGCGGTGTGACCAAAAGAGTTGCAGCCTACTGCCGTGTTTCAACGGAACGGGAAAATCAGCAGAATTCCTATGCAGCACAGATAAGCTACTATACTGATCATATCACATCAAATCCGGACTGGGAGCTTGTCGGGATATATGCGGATGAAGGTATCAGCGGAACATGTACAAAAAACAGGACACAGTTTAACAAAATGATACGTGCGGCAAGACAAAAAAAGATAGATCTGATACTTTGCAAAAGCATCAGCCGTTTTGCACGGAATACGGTAGATTGTCTTGACTATGTGCGGGAACTGCGTTCTCTTGGTGTGGCTGTGATATTTGAAAAGGAAAACATCAACACGGACTCGATGAATTCGGAGTTTACGATAAGTCTTTATGCTTCATTTGCACAGGCGGAAAGCGAATCCATAAGCAAAAATGTAACGTGGGGAATAGAAAGATCGTTTCGTGCCGGAAAGGTAAATTACCGTTTTCGTCAGACACTTGGCTACAGTACTGACAGCGAAGGAAGGCCTTATATAATAGAGGATGAAGCAGAAATAGTCCGGATGATATTCAGGGAATATGCGGATGGGGCAAGGATAAATGAAATTGCCGAAAAGCTCAATGAAATGGGAGCAAAACGCCGCAGCGGAAGTTCCCGATGGACACGCAGCCATATATACCAGATACTCAGAAATGAAAAGTATGTCGGCGATGCGATACTTCAAAAAAGCTATACCGTAAACTGCATAACGCATGAACGCCGAAAAAATACCGGGCAAAAGCCAATGTATCTGATACAGAATTGTCATGTGCCGATCATCGACAGAAAGACCTATGACCTTGTACGTCTTGAACTTGAAAAAAGAAGTCTTTTAAAAAAGGCTGCCGAAAAGAGCGGCAAAAAATATCGTTCAAAATACTGCCTCAGCCAGCTTTTAGTGTGTCCGTTTTGCGGTGGATATTACAAGCGGACGATCTGGATGCTGAAAGGTAAAAAAGCCGGAGTGTGGAGATGCTGCAGCCGATTGTCAGGCGGCGGGTGCAAAAAGGCATTTTCTTATCACGAAGATGTGCTGCATGATGCTGTTGTGGCGGCTGTTAACAGTATTGTGGGAAAAGCAGACCTTTTCTGTGCCGCAGACAAAGACAGCCGTCTCCTGATGGATGAGACCGAACAGCAGATCACTGATGTAAACAACGAGCTTGCAAAAATTGAGCAGGAGAGAGAAAAGCTGATCGGTACCGTGCTGGACGATGCCTTTTTACAGTTCAGCAGCGAGATAAAGACACTTAACGATCGTGAAGCTGAACTTTTTTGCAAACTAAAGGAACTGAAATCAAAGCATTATGACATCAAAAGAAAGATGCTGAAGGAGGAAGCAGCCCGAAAGCAGCTCAGGGAATTGAGACCTATAAAAAAAATTTGATGATGACCTGATCTACAGAGTGATTTCAAGGATCGAAGCCGTCGGAAAGGATAAGCTGAAAATTACTTTTTATGGCGGATATTCAATAAATCAAAATATTCGGGCTTCAAAAAAGTAAGCCGCATTCCGCATTTGGATAACAAAAATCACAAAAGTAAGAAAAATCGGGCGGCTTTGCAAAAAAACAACGGTATTATACAAGAAATGTATATTTGTGATAATATTTTTTATCAAATTTGTAATATTACTATTGATTTTTGTTTCCATTTGGTGTAGAATATAGTAAAAGTATTGCTATGTAATTATGTTTCCGAAAGATGGACGGGCAGGAATTTGAGTTTTTGTTGGCGTTTGTGTTTGTTATTTTGTTTTTTGGTAGTTGCGTTCCGTTCGTGCATCATTGTTTTGTGAGATAAATTTTTAAGAAAAGGAGAACTGGCGTATGCGGCTGACGGCAAATAGAATAATCGCTGTTTTGCTTATGGCAGTCTTTCTTGTCACGATGATAAGTACGGCTGCTTTTGCCGAGAACAGTATAGATGCAACGGTCCGTCTTGAAGACGGTTCTGTTGCGGCTCTTCCTGAAAACCTTATAGTGCGGGATAACAACGGCGTTTCGGTCAGCGAAAATGGAGAGTATTTCTTTGAGGTCGAGGATATGGAGGACGGAAAGACGTATGTCAAAAATATCCAGATCATGAACCTCAGAAGAAATAAGGCATTCAATATTTATTTCAGTGCGGATCCTATCGCTGAGTCGGGGGATATCGACCTGCTCAATGAGTGTACGTGCAATGTTTATCTTGACAATGAACAGGTATTTACCGGCAAGGTAACAGGTGACGGAACTCCCGATATGATGCGCAGTCACGGAAACCGTCTTGATCTTGGTATTTATTCGCCGGGCAGGAGCAGGACTCTTCGTGTTGAGATCACATGGAACTGGCAGGGCAGCGGTACAGGTTCGGTTGATAACGGACATCGTATCGTTGACAGTGACGGTATAAAGGTTCTCAGCCCCAAAGTCGGAGACGATCATGCAGAAGGAGAGGTACTTTTCAGGTGGATATTCTCTGCTGAGGTCACAGAAGATCCGGATCATCCGGATACTCCCGTTGATACCGGCGATATGATCGGATTTATCGGCGCAGGTATCGCAATAGCGGCTATTATTGTTATGTTCATCCTTGTGCTGTTGAAGAAGAAAAAGAAGGAAAAGGAAGAGACCAAGAAAACTTCTTCTGATGCAAAGGCAGATTCAGACAGCGAAAAACCGAAAGGCCGTGAAAGGATCGTAGTCAACAATAAAGATCCTGACAAAAAAGAATAGCGTATGATGACAGTCCCCCGGAGGCTTGGTGCTTCCGGGGGCTTTTTGGACAGAAAAAAACACGATGACCGATGCAGCCACCGTGTTTTTGTTTTGTTTATGTTATTCGATCTCGACACGGAATGTGTTGGCTTCGCCGCCGACACAGAAGCAGTCGCCGGGTCTGAGCCTGACAGGTTCGTGGGCACGCAGCTTCATTCCGGTATTCAGGAGATATGTGCCGTAGCTTGAACGAAGATCGGTGAGAATAAACTCGCAGGATGCCGGGTCAAAGCTTATCGTGCAGTGCTTGCTGCTGACACCCGGAGTATTCTTTGCAAAGATTATGCTGCACGTTGCGGGATCACGTCCCATCATTATCGGTTCCTGAGTTATCGGGAACGTCATTCCATAGTGCTGTTCGGAGAGTCCGCGCAGTATGCCGGAATATGCCGGCACATGATCCTTTTCGACATCCTTTCCGTCAGAAACGTCATTGCCGGATGCCTTTGATCTTTTTGAGTTCCTTATCATAACTATCGAAAAAACAGATACAGCAGCCATTGTGACAACGGAAACTCCTGCTATAAGGATTATCAGCCATGTTTTGTCATCGCTGTCAGAGCTTTCTTCGGTATTGTTCTTTGAGGATGTTTCGGCACTTTTTCCGGATACTTCCGTGTTTGCCTGAGCGCTCGCAAGCTGATAGGGTATCTTATTGCTGTCTAAAAAATTGATAAGCTCAGAGGAATCCAGAGCGTAATAATCCGCCTCGACCTGACCTTCGTATGGACTTTGTGACCAGACATTTGTATTAACACCGATAACATAACCTGCTTCTGTTACGAGCGGGCCGCCCGAGTTGCCGTGCTGAACGGTTGCGTCAATTGATATCCTCGAGACCCCGTTGCTGTTTTTTACGAACCTTGATATGCTTCCCTTGTGTATCGTAGCATCGGCAATGCCGAATTTGCTGGCATCAGTAAATTCGTTATCGGCATTTCCCGGATATCCGACAGTGTAGATCGTTTCGCCGACCATATCAGGATTTGTTTCCATAATACTGAGTGCATGGCGCTTTGTTGTCGGAGTATTCAGATGGAGTACCGCAAGATCAACCTTATCAACGCTGCCGCATGCTACTATTTCAGCAACATCATAATCATCCTTTGAATAATATACCCTGACTTCGGTTTTTGCATTCCTCAGAGAATAGTATTCTCCTTCGATCATTGTGATTATATCCTCGCCGTTTTCTGCACTGATATGATCCTGTATTACATGACAGTTTGTTACGATATATTCAGGCGGCGCATCTTCCTGACCGATGAAAAAACCCGAACCAAGTGATATCTCTCCGCCGCCTTCGATAACATTTCCGTAGTAATTGCCGCTTGAATCATAAAATGTTCCGGAATAAACATAGGTTGCCACAACAACAACGCCGCTTGTGACAGATGTTTTATATGCCTTCACCTCTGTTCCGGTGAAAAACGCTGTGCAGTACAGCATCAATGCTGTCAGCAGAAGTGCCGGAACAGTCCTGAAAAGTTTTTTCCGCATACAAAAGCTCCTTTCGGAAATAGTTCAGCTTTTTTCCATTATATCATATTTTGCTGCAATAGCAAATACTTTGTAAAAAATTGCTGATATTTTGTAATATTCAGCGCAAAAAAGTGCCGCACGTTATTGTGCGGCACATAATGTCAGCCTATAAGGTCCATCACCTGAACGCTTCTTGAAATAAAGCCTTCCATTTCGGCAGTGGTAAGCTTGCGCTGGCTGATAAGTGCAAGGTCAAAGATATGTCTGCAAAGGAGGTTTCTCTTGGATTCCTCAATATCAAAGAGCTTTTTGACTATCTTATTTGTAGAATTAACGATCAGTGTTTCTGAGGCGGGGCCTGTCTGACCGAAGATATTTCCGTATATCTTGCTGATATCGTTCATTCGTCTTTCATATTCGTTTATTGTTAGGATAGCCGGAACATCCTCAGACTTGAGGTTTTCGGCTTTGACAGTGAGTTTTTCCATGCCGAGAGCTTCCTTGAAGAGTTCAGCAAGCTTTTCGCCGGAATCAGCATTTTCTTCGCTTTCGGCTTTGAGAGCATCGCCGACCTCAGAGTCTATTCTCACAAATTTTGTACCCTGTTCCATTGCCTCCATGAAGGTGACGAAATGAGCGTCGATATTGTGTTCAAGGATTACAGCATCGAGTCCGTTTTCCTTGAATATTTTGATATACTGTCCCTGAAGCTCGGTGCTTGATACATAATAGATCTTGTTGTCCGGCTTTGGAAGCTCTTCAAAGGTTTTGTATTCATCATTAAGGTCCTTGAAGAGAAGTATGGACTTTACTCTCTCATAGAACTTTTCGTCCTTGATGCAGCCGAATTTGATGAAGGGAGAAATATCATCCCAGTAGCTTTCGTAGGATTTGCGTTCATTGTTAAAGACGGAGGTGAGCTTGTCAGCGACCTTTTTGGTGATGTGCTTTGAAATTTTTGCGACCTCGCCGTCATTCTGCAGGAAGGA
>DBWG01000102.1:0-10398 GCA_002308635.1 Ruminococcaceae bacterium UBA1244
TTGTAATAACAATATTTTTATCTTTAAAAAAATAAAAATTTATGGTATAATGAAAGAAGTCTTAGTAAAAAGGTGGTATACGATATGGAAATGTACGACAATTCAGAGAAAATACAGAGAGCATTGCTTGTAGGGATAGATACAGGTGAGTATGATGCAGAGAGTTCCATGAAAGAGTTGTATGAATTGGTAAAGAGTGCAGGTGCAGAGCCTGTTGCAAGCATGATGCAGAAACGTGAAAAGCCCGACGGCGCTACCTGCGTCGGCTCAGGAAGAATAGAAGAAATAAGAGATTTCTGCAAACAGAATGAAATAGACTTTATCGTTTTTGATGTGGAGCTTACTCCGACTCAGATCAGAAATATCGAAGAAGCTACAGATGTGAGAACTATCGACAGAACGATGCTGATACTCGATATCTTTGCGATAAGAGCAAAAACCAACGAGGGCAAGCTTCAGGTGGAGCTTGCTCAGCTCAAATATCTCCTGCCCCGTCTCTCCGGCAAGGGCAAGGAAATGTCAAGGCTCGGCGGCGGTGTCGGAACAAGAGGTCCCGGCGAAACAAAGCTTGAAACCGACAAAAGACATATCAGACGAAGAATAGAATCCCTGAAAGAAGAGCTTGCCGAAATGACCGGCAGGCGTGAACGCAGGCGTGAACGACGCAGAAAGGACGGTATCATTACAGTTGCCATCGTAGGATATACAAATGCGGGAAAATCTACGCTGATGAATACCCTCACTCAGGCAGGCGTACTCTCCGAAAACAAGCTTTTTGCAACACTTGACCCGACTTCACGGGCACTGAAGCTTCCTAACGGAGTTTCCGTAATGATGATAGATACCGTCGGTCTTGTTAGAAGACTTCCCCATCACCTTGTCGAAGCCTTCAAATCCACCCTTGAAGAAGCCGCCGATGCGGATATCATCCTGAACGTGTGCGATGTTTCCGGAGAAGAGTATAAACTGCACCTTGATGTTACAAATTCTCTTCTCAGAGAGCTTGGATGCACCGACAGACCTGTCATACCTGTTTTTAACAAGTGCGACCTCATCGCAGACCCTGACGATATCCCTCACGACAGCGGAAGCGTCAGGATATGCGCAAAGTCAGGCATGGGAATTGACAGTCTGCTTGCGGCAATAGAGGATAACCTGCCCGTAAAACTTAAAAAATTCAGACTGCTTGTGCCTTTCAGCGATGCCTCTCTTCTTGCGGCACTCAGAAGCACAGGGGCTTTGCAGAGTGAGGAGTATACTGCCGAAGGTATTTTGGCAGAGGCTGTCGTAGAAGAACCTTTTTGGCACAAAGTTGTACCATACAAAATATAATTGTATTATTATGGTTATTTTGGGATGTTTTTTTAACACAAAAATCACTTGACAACAATTGTGCCAGGTATTATAATATTGTTCATATATTATTCATAAAAAACGGACTATGAGGAGAAATAACGTTTTTTCAAGGGGATAAGATCATAATGACGCTTTTTAATTCACGTGATACTGAATACCGCAGTCCTGTCGGCGCAGTGGCCTTCGGAACAAATATACATTTCAGGATCATACTTCCAAGAGACCTTGGATGTTCGGGCACTGTCCTTCTCGTAAAGGACGACAGATACGGCGATACGATCGTAAACGGTATGTACTGGGCAGGAATGATCGGCGACGATCACGAGGTATGGGAATGTGACCTCACGTCTGACCATGTTGGTCTGTATTGGTACCATTTCGGTCTGGACACACGCTATGGCAGAAGATTTATTATGAAAGGCTACGGCGGAGAGGGATATCTTGCGCTCAGCGACTGTGAGCCCCGCTTTCAGCTCACCTGCTACGAAAAGGATTTTGAAACTCCCTCCTGGCTCCCCGGCGGGATCATGTATCAGATATTTCCTGACAGGTTCTGCTTTTCCGGAAAGGCCAAAAAGGGCATTTATGCTGACAAAAAGCTGCATGACGACTGGGATCAGATACCTGACTGGAGACCTAACGAATTCGGCATGATAACAAATTCCGACTTCTTCAAAGGCGATCTCAAGGGTATTACCATGAAGCTGCCGTACCTCAAGGAGCTTGGAGTTACCTGCATATATCTTAATCCTATCTTTGAGGCATATTCAAACCACAGATACGACACCGGCGACTACGAAAAGATAGACCCCGTCCTCGGCACGGAAAAGGATTTCAAGGAGCTGTGCAGAGAGGCTAAAAAACTTGGTATGCGTATCATTAATGACGGTGTTTTCAGCCACACCGGCAGCGACAGCAAATACTTTAACCGTGAACACCGCTATGAAGGAAACGGCGCTTACAACTCAAAGGAATCACCATACTATACATGGTACAAATTCATAGAATGGCCGAACATCTACAACTCATGGTGGGGCTTTGATACTCTCCCAGAAGTTGAGGAGCTTTCACACTCATTCAACGAATACATCAACGGCGAAAACGGCATTATCCGCAAGTGGATACGCTGCGGAAACAGCGGCTGGCGTCTTGACGTTGCGGACGAGCTTCCGGATGAGTTCATAGAATATATACGTGAGGCAGTAAAGGCGGAAGACCCGGATGCACTGCTCCTTGGAGAGGTCTGGGAGGATGCTTCCAATAAGGAAAGCTACGGCTCACGCAGACGTTTCCTCTACGGCAAGGAGCTTGACAGCGTTATGAACTACCCGTTCAGGGACGCAATTTTAGGTTTCCTTGACTGCGGAGACGGCAGGGATATGCTGGAGATAGTTCTCTGTGTGCTTGAAAACTACCCCCGTCCCGTTATCCGTTCGCTGATGAACCTCCTCGGCACACACGACACCGAAAGAGTTATCACACTCCTTGCCGGCGAAAGACAGCACGGCAGAGGACGTGAATGGCAGGCCGTTACAAAGCTTTCTCCCGAACAGAGAGCTTTTGGTCTGAGAAGGATGCGTCTTGCAAGCGGTATCCTCTATACGCTCCCCGGTGTTCCCTGCATATACTACGGAGATGAAGCCGGCGTTGAAGGCTACAAAGACCCCTTCAACAGAAGGACATTCCCCTGGGGCAATGAGGACAAGGAGCTTCTTGAATGGTACAAGGAGCTTGGAAGAATGCGCCACGACTGTACCTGTCTTGTTGACGGCGATCTTATCAATTTCGGCTCTACCGGCAGAACTATGGGATATATCCGTCAGGATGAAAAGGAAAGTCTGCTTTGCGTGTTCAACGCTGCCGACTATCCGATCACGTTCCGTGTCCCTGATGCCTTCATCGGCGGAAAGACATACATGAACACCGTCCTCGAAGGCGCTGATCTCCTGCTCGAAGCAAACAGCTGTGCCTTTGTCAAGATCGACACACCCGCAAAACCGATAATTTCAGAAGAACCTGCCTCGGAAGTTGACCCGGATTCGGAACCGAGCGACATTCTTGTTTCTGACTAAATTTAATAACATAAAAAACTCAGGCTTATCGCTTTGATATGCCTGAGTTTTTTGCGTCCGGATGTATCGGCAGGACAATTTATGCAGTTTATCCCTGCAAAATGTATCTTACCGCCGAAAAATGCAGGTTGCCGGAAATGGGGTTTATTTTTTTTTGTGACTATGATACTATAAAATCACCGAAGCAAAGGGGGAATAAAACTTGAAGATAAAGATCGAACAGGATGCCGTATATAAAGAAACAGAAATTGATATCCGGTGCAGGAGCATTGATGATCAGGTACAGCAGATCATTGATATCGCAAACCGCAGTACAAAGACGATCGCCGTCAAGGCTGACGGAGCTTCAAAGATGATAAAGACTCAGAGCGTTTACTACTTTGAAAGCGTGGACGAAAAAAGCTTTGCATACTGTAAGGAAAATGTCTATTCTCTGGATATGAAGCTCTACGAGATAGAACAGATGCTTGAAGGATCATCTTTCGTCAGGATAAGCAAGGCCTGTATACTCAATATTGACGTACTCGACAGCGTTAAGGTGCTGATGAACGGAAAAATGGAGGCTCTGCTGCAGAACGGCGAAAAGTTAGTTATAAACCGGCATTATGTTCCGGGATTCAAAAAGAAATTCGGTATGTAAAGGAGAGATAAGAATGAAAAAAGATGTGTTCTTCAAAAGAATGAAAATGTACGGGATATCCTGCTGTATATCCTACACCGTTGCAAGCCTGATACTCTCGGCACTGAATATAGGATCGACACTCATGGAAAGCAATGTATGGCTGTCAAATTTGCAGCTCCTTCTGGTTTGTCTTGTGATAGCGGTGCTGATGCTCATAACCGACACTATAAGAGATCCAGAAGGACCCACCTCACAGGTCACTCCCGGTTACTTCCTTGTCGGCATCCTTGATGTTGCGGTGCCTGTCCTTGGAATGGGCGGATTCCTCTTCGGATGGTTCGATGTTTTCACAGTACAGATCATCTATCCGATATGTATTCTCCTCGTTGTCTATTTCGCAGTCTTTGCGATGTTCTATATAAACAAAAAAAATATTGAAAAAGAGCTGAACCGCAGGATCAGCAAAAGAAAGGAAGTTATTAAAAATGACGAACAGGATAATTGAAGTAAAAGGCCTTAAAAAATCATACGGCAAGGTCGAAGCCGTAAAGTCCCTCAGCTTCTACGTTGAATCCGGAAAGCTCTTTGCTTTTCTTGGTCCCAACGGTGCAGGAAAATCCACTACCATAGACATCATCACCACATTTCTCCAGAAGGATTCCGGAGATGTCACCATTGACGGCCTCACGCTCGGAAAGGACGACAACAAAATACGCAATATCATCGGCGCAGTCTTTCAGGACAATATGCTTGACGACCTTCTCACGGTGAGAGAAAACATCCTTATGAGAGGTTCGCTCTACGGACTTAAAGGCGAGGCTCTTAAAAATGCCGCCGACAAGGCTATCGCAGCCGCAGAGGTGCAGGAATTCCAGAACCGCAGATACGGAAAGCTTTCCGGCGGTCAGCGCAGACGTGCGGATATCGCAAGGGCGCTTGTCAATACGCCGAAAATTCTTTTCCTTGACGAACCCACCACCGGACTTGACCCGCAGACAAGAAAAAGCGTATGGGAGACCATCAGAAAATTGCAGGCTGAAACCGGCATGACAGTATTTCTCACAACTCACTATATGGAGGAAGCCGCAGAAGCTGATTATGTTATCGTAATTGACAGCGGTCTGATCTCCGCAAGAGGCACTCCTTCTCAGCTCAAAGAAAAATATGCCGGCGATTTCCTGAAACTCATACCCAAAAAGGAAAGCTATGACGGCATTGTCAGAGAGCTTAACAGCAAAAAATACAGCTTTACAGAAAATGCCGGATATATCAGTATAAGTATTCCCGATACAATGTCGGCAGTCCCGCTTGTAGAACAGTTCAAAAACGATATCGAAGGACTTGAGATCGTCAACGGCACTATGGACGATGCGTTCATTGCCATTACCGGAAAGGAAATAAGACAATGATAAATTTTGCTAAAAGAAACCTGAAATTATTTTTCCGTGATAAAACTTCCGTATTCTTTTCACTTCTCACACTCATCATAATCCTCGGACTTTATGTCCTGTTTCTCGGCGACCAGCTTGTAAAAGGCTTTGAAGATCAGATGTCAAACGCAAACAATGTTATGGATTCCTGGATAATGGCGGGCATACTCGCAGTCACTCCCGTTTCAACAACTCTCGGTTCATTCGGCATCCTTGTAAACGACAAAGCAAAAAAGATCAACAAAGACTTCCGTTCCTCTCCGATAAAAGCACGTTCACTTGCAGGCGGCTACATAATCAGCTCATTCTGCATCGGCACTATTATGTCAGTGATCGCACTCACAGTTGTTGAAATTTATTTTGCCGCAAAGGGCTACGCTATGCTTTCCGCTCTCGGCATCATTGAGATCCTCGGCATGATACTCGTTTCTGTATTTATCAGTTCATCCATGATGTTCCTTGTAGTTTCACTCTTTTCAAGCCACAATGCCTTTGCAACGGCAAACACGATCATCGGCACACTCATCGGTTTTATCACCGGTATTTATCTTCCCATCGGAGAAACAGACAAAGCCGTACAGTATGTTATCGAGTTCTTCCCGATCTCTCATGCAGCTTCGGTATTCCGCAAGATACTAATGGCAGAACCCCTCAAAGAGGGCTTCAAGGGTGCTGAGGACAGTGCATTGAAGGATTTCAACCTTGAAATGGGCGTTGAATTTGAGGTCTTCGGCCACACGGTAACAACACTTGAAAGCATCCTTTACATGATAGTTCTGGGATTCCTCTTCTACGCTCTCGGCATCCTCATCTCCAAAAGAAAATCCAAGGGTGCGTAACTTGCGGAGTACCTCCGGTGCCGACTTAAAACGCAAAAACTTCTTATTGACCATCCGCATCACGACACTTACGTGTCGCTTTGGTTGCATCTTTCACGTCTATGCTTCTTTAAGCCGCAGACGTGAAAGGAAGCAGCCCGAGTGTTCCCTTGTGGAGCACGAAGCGGACGCATCGAAGGAAGTTTCTGCATTGTAAAATAGGGGGAGGCGGCTCGCCGCTGCGTTTTAAACACGTCCTGTGCGGTCACGCACCGGTCACACACCGCATAGTTGACATGAGGATGGGAGTGTGATATAAATATATGAGAACATATCCGGAGGTAGTTATTATGGTGATAAAAAACAGAACATTCAAACGTGCACTCGCTCTCGCACTTGCGGCAGTAATAGGAACATTTTCTCTCACCTCATGTAAAAAAGATGATGACGATAATGACAAAAAAAGCAGTACCGCCGAAATAAGCAGCATCGCTCAGGACGGCGGCGGTCTGGTGCTTTCGATCGGCGATAAATCTGAGAGCAGCAGCATAGACCTTAGTATCACAAAGGTGTACACCTCCGAAGCATTTACAGTTGACAAAAAAGAGCTTAAACCGGAAAAACACAAAATTTTTGTTGTTGCTGAGGTCGATGTATATAATAAAACTTCAAATATTATTGAGTTCGACTGCACTCAGTCTATCACTCCTTCCATCGATAACAAGGTGATCGATCTTAAAGAGTGGATAAGCTTTTTCCCGAACACCCTCGATGGCATGGATAATATGCTCAACAGGCTCTATACTAAAGTCCTGCCTGAAAATACATCCTCCGGATTTATTGCGTTTGAAGCTCCCGAAGATTTCAAATACTGCGAGTTCAGCTTCTGCAGCTCCAACAAGCTCAACAATGTATTCCGATTTATCAATCCAAAACAGGCAGATTCTCCTGACAAGGAGCTTAATGCCATTGCTTCGGCAGATACAAACGAAATGTCTCTGATTGCCCTGAAAGCAGTACATCTTATTGAATATGAAGATCTTCCGCAGATAGAATATAACCAGCGTTATGTCCGTGTGACTGCTGCGGTAAAAAATAATACCGATAAACTGAGAGATTCATATATCTACGGATTCAAAGCCGTTTGCGGTGGAAAGGTTATCAAACCTCTTGAAGTAAATGAAGAAAAGACCTTCAGGCTTCCACCGAAAAACTACTCTGTCTATACCCTGACATTTTTGCTGCCGACAAGCGAATATACATTTGATCTCGTATATACGGACCTTATCAACGACAGTTCCGCATCCGTTGAGCTTGAAACCTGGAAAACAGAATAAATAAAAAAGCACATTCTCCAAAAAAGGAGAGTGTGCTTTTATTTATGTCATCATACGGGATGGACTTTGTTTTTTAGGTCTGCGGACGGATTTATGCCGATCTTTGCGTCTCTGCGGGCTTTGAAAAACTTCGGCGCTACCTGCGGGAACTGTGCATAGGTCAGAACATCCTCTTCCTGCTCTATCCATTCAGGTATCTCTGCACGGAGCTTTTCAAGCTCAGGTTCAAGAAGGTCAGCCGGACGGCAGATAACGGGCTTTTCGTCACCGATGATCTTTTTCCTGAATACGGGGTCGATCGGTACGGGAGTTGTGCCGTATTTTCCGGCAACAAGATCTTTGAACTGTCCGCTGCAATTTTTATACTCGCCGAAAAGGACATTGAATACAGCCTGTGTACCAACGATCTGTGATGTAGGCGTTACAAGAGGCGGATATCCTGCATCTTTTCTAACCTTCGGAACTTCTTCAAGCACTTCGGTGAGCTTGTCAGCCTTGCCTGCATCCTTGAGCTGTTTGAGAAGGTTGGAGAGCATTCCGCCGGGAACCTGATAGATAAGTGCCTTTGCGTCCGCCGCAAGCATCTTGGGATCAAGAAGTCCGCTCTTGATGTATTTTTCACGCAGTCCCATGAAGTATTCCCTGATCTCTGCAAGCTTTACGAGGTCAAGTCCGGTATCATACTGCGTACCCTGAAGAGCGGCTACCATCGACTCTGTAGGAGCGTGTGAGGTGCCGTTTGCAAGAGGAGACATAGCTGTGTCTATCCTGTCGCAGCCTGATTCTATCGCCTTCATAAGACACATTGAAGCAAGTCCTGATGTATAGTGTGTGTGGAGCTGTACGGGTATCTTTACAGCCTTTTTGACAGCTTCAACAAGCTCTGCTGTATAGTACGGAGTGAGGAGCGCAGCCATATCCTTGATGCAGATAGAATCCGCACCTGCTGCCTCTATGCGCTTTGCATAATCGACATAATACTGTGTTGTAAATATCGGGCCTGTGGTATAGCTCATTGCGACCTGAGCCTCGACATTCGGATTCTCTTTTTTTGCAGCCTTTGTTGCGTTGATAGCTGTCTGGAGATTTTTTATATCGTTGAGTGCATCGAAGATACGGATAACATCTATACCGTTTGCGACTGAGCGCTGTACGAAATATTCAAGAACATCGTCGGCATAGTGACGATAGCCGAGCATATTCTGTCCCCTGAAAAGCATCTGGAGCTTTGTTTTCGGGCAGTTCTTTCTGATGACTCTCAGTCTTTCCCACGGGTCTTCGTTAAGGAAGCGGATGCAGGAATCGAATGTTGCTCCGCCCCAGCATTCGAGGGAATAAAAGCCTATCTCGTCAAGCTTCGGAAGTATCGGAAGCATATCGGAAAGCGGCATTCTCGTTGCTATGAGCGACTGGTGAGCGTCACGAAGGATAGTTTCGGTGATCTGGATTTTCTTTGCCATAGTGATCTGTCCCCTTTCGTGAAGCAGCTCAGTTCAAAGTAACAAGAACTGCGCCCGTATCTACTGATTCGCCCTTGCTTACTGCAACAGAAGCAACAACACCGTCACGTCCGGCCTTGATCTCGTTCTCCATCTTCATAGCTTCAAGGATAACAAGGACATCGCCGGATTTTACTGACTGGCCTGCCTTTACAGGAACGTCAAGGATAGTTCCGGGCATCGGCGCCTTTACAGGTTCACCGCCTGCTGCTGCGGGAGCGGCCTTCGGAGCGGGAGCTGCCTTTGGTGCGGGAGCGGCTGCCGGAGCGGAAGGAGCTGCAGAACCGTCTGCCTCCTCTACCTGAACGTCATATACAACACCGTTTACGGTTATCTTCAAATTTTTCATAGTTAAAATTCCATTCCTTTCGATTTATCAGATATAGAGGTTGCTGTGTTTCTTGGGCAGAGTAGTAACCCTCTTGCTGCAGAGCATTTCAAGAGACGAAACTATTCTTGCTCTTGTTTCTCCGGCTGTGATAACATCGTCAACATAACCGTTTTCTGCTGCCTTCATAGCGGTGAGTTCTTTTTCCTTAAATTCCCTGATAACTGCTGCCCTGTCATTCTGCGGATCTTTTGAGCCTTTGAGCTTTCCGCCGAGATCATCTCCGAGCATTACGACTGCAGCTGCTTCGGGACTAAGAGCAGAAACCGAAGCACCCGTCCATGCAAAGGTCATATCTGCTGCTGCGCCTGTTCCTGCTGCTGCGATATAAACAGCGCCGAAAGCATCGCCGGTAATAAGTGTTATCTTGGCTGTAGTAGCTTCGGCATAAGCGGAGGTAAGCTTTGCAGCGCCCTTTATGCAGCCGAATTTTTCCGCATCGACAAATGTCACAACAGGCATACTGAAAGCATCGCAGAGTCTGACGAATCTTGCAGCCTTTGAGCAGGCTTTGCAGTCAAGTTCTTTTCCGTCGAGAGCGACAAGTCCGACTGTTGTTCCGTTTATTGTTGCGAGAGCAGTTTTTGAACCGCTGCCGAAATCTGCCTGAAGCTCGATAAGGCTGTCCTCATCGGCTGCTGAAAATGCCGCCTGTGAAGCGGTCATATTATCTTTTGTTTCTTCCGCTGCCGAAATGCTGTCATAAGCAACGCAGGCTGTCGCAAGGTTATTTGACGGCAATATGGAAACGAGCTTTCTTGTTTTTTGGATAGCGTCATCCTCGTCATCTGCGGAAATATGGGCAATGCCCTTCTTTTTGTTTTCCTCAGCCGAAGAATCCATTCCGCTGGTCTCAAGTGAGAGCTGTGCATCGGC
>DBWG01000102.1:10540-27225 GCA_002308635.1 Ruminococcaceae bacterium UBA1244
CCGACAGAATCATACATTGCAACAACAGGTTCACCTGTTTTCAGTGCAAGGTCATAGACCTTTTTGATTTTTGCTGCCTGTGACTTTGACATAGCGCCGCCGCAGTTATCGGTATTCTGTGCAAAAGCATAAACTCCGAGACCATCTATACTTCCATGTGCGGCAGTCACCTCAGCATATCCGTCAGCCGATCTTACAAAAGCGTCTATTTCGGTATAAACGCCGTCGTCGAACAGTTTTTCAAGGCGCAGTGCAGCCTTTGAAGAAGCGTTTTTTGTCCTTGTTTCGGACAGCACGCTGTTTTTTTCTTCTATACTCATCCGTATCCTCCCTTTACTTTTGAAAAAAAAATTTCCTCCATTGTATTATATTATAATTATCTCAAAATTTCAAGTCCTCGCGGCAAGCTGCCGCACCCTATTTTACAACGCAAAAACTTTTTTAGCATACATCTGCGTCGTGAACCATAAAGGTTCACTTTAACTATTCATTTTACGTCTATGGCTTTGGCTGAGCGTGGAGTCGGCACCGGCAGCTTGCCGGCACTTTAGCTGTTAATTTTACATCTGCGGCTTAAAAAAGTATGGACGTGGAAAATATAGCCAAAGCGCTCCGCAAGGAGTGTGACGCGGACGCACGTTATAAAAGTTTTTGCGGTTTAAAGTCGGCACCGGCAGCTTGCCGGGGAAAAAACGGACGGCACAAAAGCGCCGTCCGAATAACCTTATGTCATATTATTTTTTTACATAAACGGTAAAGTACTTCTTTACGATGGTTCCGGTGCTGTCCTTGACCTTGACGCAGACATCATATTTCACGGCTGCGGCAGGCTTTATTGATACCGATGTTTTTGTGGAATATTTCTGCGCTGTTGACCATTTATCGGAACTTGATTTTTTGTAGTATACTCCATAGGTGTACGGCGCTGTACCACCGCTTGCCTTTGCTGTGACCTTTATGGCACTGCCAAGCTTTATGGTATCGGCAGTTCCGAGAACAGAATCGTTTGAAAGCGGCTTCTTCACCGTGACCCTGAAGACTTTAATTGACTGCTTTTCGGAATCCGGAGACTTGGCTATTACTTTAATGTCGTAATCAACAGCAGCCTTCGGCTTTATGGTGAAGCTTGTGTCGGAAGAAAAGTCCTTTACAAGAGAGTATTTTTCAGAGGACGCTTTCTTGTAATATACAGCATAGAGATATCCGCCCTTTCCGCCGGAAGCAGCAGCAGATATCTTTACGGACTTTCCGAGCGTGATAGTTGTTGCCGAAATGGTGCTTTTGTTTTCAACGGGTGCCAGAAAAACATTTATGTTGCAGACATCCTGTACACCGCTTGCCGTTTTTGCTGTTACTGTTGCCGAACCCATAGAAACAGCTTTGATCTTTCCTCCGCTGACTGTTACAACAGAAGTGTCGCTGCTCGTCCATGTGATCGGATCCCTTACGGTGGATGGAACAAGCTCATACTTCATTGTGTACTCCGTGCCTTCTGTAATAAAGAGATTTTTCGTTTTGAGATCGATCGAATATGCCTTTGTACCGTTTGCGTCTACAAACGGTATATTGTTTTCAGCGGCATAGGTTTCTACCGCTGAACCCTTCTTGCCAATGAGGGTAAAATCAGACAGTCCATAGTTCACATAATCTCCGAGACCCAATACCGATTCAGGAAGAACAACATAGCTAAGTCCGCTGTTTGCAAAAGCGTAGCTCTGAACAGCCTTCAGACCCTTTCCGGAGATCGTCAGCTTTTTGAGTGCCTCACATTCTCCGAAAGCGCCCTCACCGATCGTCACGACACTTTCAGGTATCGTCAGTTCGGTGATATTTTTATTATAGTAGAAAGAATAGTCACCGATCTTTTTTGTGCCGGCTTTTATGGTCATGGTCTTTGCACAGGGAGCATACAAAAGCGTACCCTCATTATCATAAAGTCCGCCGCCCTCGAAGGAATAGTTTCCGGATGCGTTTATATTGGTAAGCGAATTACAGCCGGTAAACACAAACTCTCCTATAGATACAACAGAAGCAGGGATATTCAGCGACTTGAGCTTGGTGCAGCTCTGGAACGCACCTGTTCCGATCATCTGTATTGTTGACGGAAGAGTAACAGACTCGACCTTTTCATCACCGATAAGGAAATTTGAGCCAATTGCAACGACATTTTTGCCGTCTATAGTTTCCGGAATTGTGAGGTTTGCGGGAGTTGTCTTTCCGTCGTACTGATAGACCTCATATCCGAAATAATCTCCATTAATCACTGTACTGAAAAGGCTTGTACGTTTTTTTACAGTATATCCTCTCGGAGCCTTTTCAGCATAGCCTGCCTCGACCTCATAATAATTTTTGCCGTCATAGACCATAGCATTCATGTGGCCTGAGCCTGCTCCGAAATCACGGTTGGCGTTTCTTTCCCATGCGTCAAGACCGCATTTCTTTGCAAGCTTTATGATAACGTCTGTAGATGCCCAGCAGTCGCCGCCGCCGGAAACTATCATGCCTGTTGCAGAAGAGTATGAAGCGTCATATTCCTTTGATGCAACATATTTTGCTATCGCATCCAGCTTCTGTTCGGTCGTCATGCCGGATCTTATGTTGTCGCTGACAAACTTGTCCATAGCTTTTTCGGCATAATACTCGCCGTAGTCATACACATTGACAGTGATCCTGAACACATAAGAATCCGCTTCGACAACAACTGTATGCATTCCCGACTGTACCTCATGTGTGATCTCATCAGGCTCAGTGCCTGCCATTTTCCAGCTGTAGCCGACACCACCGTACCAATAAAACGTTTTCACTTTCGGTGTGATGAGTCCTGTCTCGGATACATTCACTCCGTTTTCGACCGCCACATATTTCACATCGGATGCCCCGCTCACCTTGAGCCGGAAAGATTCCTTGCAGTCAGACGGAAGCGTCAGATAGTCCTTTTCCCAGTCGTCAATAAAAAAGAGAGATCTCTTCCGCATTGACCGAAGGCGAAGCGCTTACAACCGTTCCCGACACGGCAGTCACAACAAACAGCATTATCACCGCTGTCAGCAGAGACAAGGTCTTTTTCGCCGTATTTTTTACACTTTTCTTCATCCTGATCGGACCTCCTTTATTTTTGAAAATAATTTACATAATTATTATATCCCTGCAAAAAAATATTGTCAATAACTGCCGTTATCAAAGTATCTGAAAAAAGCGCAAAAAGCAAAAATGCAGGCTGAGCCTGCATTTTTGCTAAAGGAATAAAAAGAAAAAAGGAAAAAGGAAAGAAAAGGAATAATCATGGTTATCAGGGTGCTTGCCGGCGGTATATTCTTAAACACCCGCCGCACTCGTCTGGCAATAATTACCTTGAAACTATAACTATAATATACTAAAATAATCAATTTGTCAAGCTTTTTTTATAAATATTCTATAGTTATTTTGACCAAATATTCCAATATCAATGTGTATCAATTATGAACACAAAAATGCCCTCTATCCGTTACGTTTTAATTGACTTTAAGGAAAAAAAGATATATTATATATTCAGGGGAATATCTATCTGAAACAGCAGGAGTGAGAGAATATGAAATGTCCATACTGCGGATGCGAAGAAAGCAAGGTAGTAGACTCAAGACCCACTGATGAAGGCGAAAGAATACGCCGCCGGAGAGAATGTTTTAACTGCGCAAAAAGGTTCACCACATACGAGGTGATCGAAACAACACCTATAATGGTCGTAAAAAGAGATAATTCCCGTGAGCCTTATAACCGTCAGAAGCTCACAAAGGGAATACTTCGTGCCTGTGAAAAACGCCCCATATCTCTCGACCAGATAGATATGATCGTTGACAAGGTCGAAGCAAAGATACAGAACACCCTTGACCGTGAAGTGCCGTCCGAGAGGATCGGTGAATATACAATGGAAGTCCTCAAGGATGTCGATGAAGTCGCATACGTGCGCTTTGCCTGCGTCTACAGACAGTTTCAGGATATCCACACCTTCATGGACGAGCTGAAAAGGCTTATCAAAGAAAAATGAACGGAGTGACAAGCTATGATAATCGACACCCATGTCCACATCGGAAACATGATAAACTTCAATATGACAAAGGAGCAGGTCATTTATTCCATGGAAAAATACGGAATAGACCACAGCATCGTATCCAGCATTGAGGCTGCCGAATTTGACCACGAGCTGAGACCCGTCCCGCAAAAGCTCCGGCACAGCCAGTTGGAATGTCTTGAAAGTGCCGTCAGCTTTGCAAAGGAATATCCCGACCGTATTTCCGCCGCCGTCTGGGTAAGACCGTACAACGAAAAGGCAAACTACGAGCTTTATAAAGCTATAAACGACAACAGAAAATATATCAAGGCGATAAAGTTCCACCCGTTCCATTCCACTGTTCCCTTTGATTCAAAGGAGATGGAGCCGTTCATCGAGCTTTGTCAGCACTACGGACTTCCCGCTGTCATTCACACCGGAGGTTCGGATGCCGCTTCCTGTATACGTGTCTATAACATGGCGAAGCGCTTTCCGAAAACAAAATTCGTGATGGTCCACATGGGTCTCGGAACGGACAACAGCGAGGCCATTGAGCTCATCTCAAAGCTCCCGAATCTTTACGGCGACACCACATGGGTGCCGATAAAGAGCGCATTCAGGCTTATCAAGACAGCAGGCATTGAAAAAATAGTTTTCGGCAGCGACAACCCCATTGACGGAAAAGATACCTACCTCTGCAACCGCACCGGCGACAGATCGCTCTATCAGGAATATTTCAACGAGATGAAGCTGCTTCTCACTCCCGATGAATACGACAGACTTATGTACAAAAACGCCGCCGAGCTGTTCAACATTTCTTTGAAATAAAAAGCATGGTCACGTCTGTTTTTCAGGCGTGACCTTTTTTACTGACACTTATGTTGACAATAAATATTCCCGAAGAAACAAGTACAAGCGACAGGATATTTATTAGTGTGAATATATTTTCGCCAAGGAATATCCCCGACCACATCGCCCCGAAAACGGGTATCAGTAAATTATAAACCGCAACTCTGCTCACATCGTTGTGGAACAAAAGCATTGTCCACAGCATGAACGCTATGCCGGCCATCGCCGCAAGATACAGCAGCATCAGATAACATCCCGCTTCATAAAAAACGAGCCTTCCGCCGGCGCTTATTCCTGAAATTATAAGCGCACCGCCGCCGATAATAAGCTGCCATGCGGATATTTGAAGCGGGTCCCTTTTTTGTGATATTTTCTTGCTTATAACGTTTCCAGCGGCTCCGGAAACATTCGACAGGATAACAAGCCCGTCGCCAAGAAGCAGAAAGCCCCCAAGCTCACCGCCGATATTCATAACAACAATTCCCGTAATTCCGACAGCACAGCCGATCAGCTTTCTGACAGTAAGCCTGTCTGTCCTGAATGCTATTGCCGAAAGTATTACCGAACCGAAAGTAGAAACAGACGTAAACAGTGCTGATTTTGTCCCGCTGACATTGACGATGCCGGTGTACAAAAGAAGGTACTGCAAAAATGTCTGGAAGAAGCCTAAAACAGACACAGGTATGATATCACGCTTTTTTAGGATCATTTTTTTCGGCTGACGGACAAGCCCGATACACATTACTATTATACCCGCAAAAAAGAATCTTGCTCCCGCAAACATAAGAATTGACGGAACATCCGAGCTTTCTATCCTGAACAGCTCATACCCTATTTTTATGCACGGAAATGCACTGCCCCACAGAAGCGTACAGAATACCGCAACGACCGCCACAAAAATAATATTGCTTTTCAGAGAGTCTTTGTTTTTCATAACTGAGACTCTCCTTTTTTATCTCCGTCAAAACGTTCAAGGAAATTGTGTTCCTCGTCTTCAAGATAATAGCCTATCACCGTACTCAGGTTCACACGCTCAACGCTGCGGAAAATATTCATCTCGACCTGCGGGTTGGTCTTTTTCAGTTCGGCAATGAGATGCTTTATCTCCTGACGCTTTGAAGTACCCGTTCCGTCAAGACCGTGGTTCTGTTCGGTAAAACGGCAGGCGCACTGGAGAAATTCAAGATGATTATAGTTTCTCCACGAAATAATATCCTTTTCCCTGATGTAATACATCGGTCTGATAAGCTCCATGCCCTCAAAATTTGTGCTTTTTATCCTCGGCATCATGGTCTGCACCTGAGCGCCGTATAACATTCCCATGAGAATGGTCTCTATCACATCGTCAAAATGATGTCCCAGAGCGATCTTGTTGCATCCAAGCTCCTGCGCCTGCTTGTAGAGGTGTCCCCTTCTCATCCTCGCACACAGATAACATGGATTTTTTTCTATATTATACACCGACCCGAAAATATCCGTGTCAAATATGTGTATCGGTATTTCAAGCGTTTCTGCGTTGTCGATTATCTTCTGACGGTTGCGTGGATGATAGCCGGGATCCATTACGATGAATTCCATATCAAACGGGTAGTCCCCGTGACGTGAAAGCTCCTGCATCAGCTTTGCAAGAAGCATTGAATCCTTTCCTCCTGATATGCACACGGCTATTTTGTCGCCCGGACTTATCAGACGGTAATCCTTTACTGCGCCTATAAATTTGTGAAAAAGCGTCTTTTTATACTTAGTGATGATACTATGCTCTATCGGATTGAATTTTTCCACATTGCTCCCCCATTTCCCATAACGGCTATTATATCATTCATTTCACTTAATTGTCAATGATGAGAGTTCAAATGAATATTTTTCCGCTGTCTGCAATATTAATTGATATCAGCAAAAAGGGAGATGTAAATGATGCCGGAAAACAGAAACTCAACACCCTTTTCACCGTTTGATTCCGCAGCTGAGGTACTCTGCGATGAACTAAGGGATATCGTCACGGCTTTGTCCGACAGCAAAAAGAATACCGTTCAGGAAATAAGGCTCCGCTCAGGAAAGCCGCTGACGCTTACGGACGGAACTTCATCCCTGTTCATCGACAGCAAAGGCAGGATACTTTATTCCGCCGGAGAAAATGCCCTTACTGTTACTCAGAAACATATTTTTGACACCTTCAAAAGGCTGTGCGGGTATTCGGTATACAGCTTTCAGAACCAGATAAAAAACGGGTTCATCACCATAAGAGGCGGCCACCGTGTCGGGCTTTGCGGTACGGCTGTGCTGACAGACGGGACAATTTCGGCTGTGAACGATATCTCATCCCTTAACATCCGTATCTCCCGGCAGATATCCGGAGTATCAGCAGGAATTATACAAAAATGCTGTCCGCTGAAAGGCGGGATACTTATTATCGGCTCACCTTCAAGCGGAAAAACCACTATCCTCCGTGACCTTGCCTATCGTCTGTCTCTCGGCATCGACTGTAAAATGATGAGGACATCGGTAATTGACGAGAGAGGCGAGCTTTCCGGAACATACAGCGGCTTTGCATACAATAACCTTGGGCTAAGCGATATCCTTAACGGCTATCCAAAAGGCGAAGGAATCATCCATGCCATAAGGTCGCTGTCTCCGCAGGTAATCATCTGTGACGAGATAGGCACGGTCAATGACTGCATTTCCGCCGAACAGGGATTCAATGCAGGCGCTTTTATCATTGCCACCGTCCATGCAGCGGACTATGACGGTTTCCTCCTGCGTCCGATAGCAAAGCGGCTCATTTCAAGCGGTGCTTTCAGCAATGCGGTCGTTCTCGAATCCTCAGACAGACCGGGAATAATACGTGAGATCAGATGTATTGAACGGAGTGAATAATTGTGTTTATGTTAAAATTTGCCGGAGGATTATTATTATCGGTATGCGGAATATTGACAGGCATTTACTTAGGTGAAAAGCTTAAAACCAGAACACTTTTCTATGAACAGTATATACGCTTTCTGACTCAGGCTCAGACAATGATCGGATATACAGCTTCATCCATAAGAACCGTTCTCGAAGAAACAAAGGAACTGCCGCTGATGAAGCCGGTAATAACCGATACGCTGGCAGGGCTTGACAACGGAAAAAGCTTTGAACAAGCATGGAAATATGCCGTTGTCAAAAACATTCATAACAACGATGACCGAAAGCTCCTGCTCTATTTCGGGGCTGTGTTCGGCACAAGCGATATCAGCGGAGAGCTTGCAAAGATCAGCCTACAAAAAGAAAATTCACAGCGCAGGCTCGGCGAACTCAAAGAAGACCTGAAAACCAAAAAACGGCTGTACAGAACTGTCGGGATGTTCTGCGGAGTTCTTGCGGCAGTCGTAATGCTTTAAGGTGAAAGAATGAACATTGATTTTGTTTTCAAAATTGCCGCTATCGGAATAATAGTTGCGGTGCTGAGTCTTGTACTTTCACGGTCGGGGCGTGAAGAACAGGCTATGATGACGACTTTGGCGGGGCTTATCGTTGTGCTGCTCATGCTCGTGCAAAAAATTTCCGAACTTTTCTCAACGATAGAAACGCTTTTCGGATTCTGAAATGGAATTGTTTCAGATCATGGTTCTGGCTGCTGCCGCTTCATTCGGAGCAGCAGCAATAAAAAAATATACCCCCGAAACCTCTGCGGCTCTTGCCGTTTCAGCGGGAGCGGTCATATTGATATCTCTGCTGTCAAAGATCACTCCGCTCATCAGCGACATTAACTCATACATTTCAATTGCGGGAATGGACAGTACATACGGAACTGTGCTGATAAAAACTATCGGTATATGTTTTTTGTGTCAGTTCACCGCTGATGCCTGCCGTGATGCCGGACAAAGCTCCCTTGCTTCAAAAGTCGAGCTTGCTTCAAAAATAAGCGTCATTATCATCGCTCTGCCTCTGTTTGAAAATATCCTGAATGTATCTGTCGGACTTATCACAAACGGCGATCTCTGAAAATCGGGAAGTGATCTTATAAAAAAGGCAATATTCGTCCTTGGGATAATTATAATTTCCGTATTTTTTTCCATGCCTGTACGTGCCGCACCCGAAAGCAAAAACAAGCTCTATGAAGATCAGCTCCAAAAAAGCTCCGCTGACCGGCTTTTTTCGGAGCTTCCGGATGAAGTCAGGGACAGATTGTCCGATATCGGTATAGATTCTCCCGAATATGAAACGCTTTCCTCTCTTGATACCGGACGGATACTCGCTCAGATCGGCTCTGTCGCCGGTGAGAACGCTGCCTCTCCGCTTTGCAGCCTGACAGCCTGCATCGGGATAATGCTCCTGTGCGCCGTTACCGAGGGCTTCAAAGTCAGTGCAGGCGACAAAAAGCTTGAAACCGTACAGAATGCTGTCGGCTCTGTATGTATATGTACGGCGCTGATAGTCCCGCTCAGTGCGACCGTTTCAAGAGCGGCGGAAACTCTCAGCGGCGCTGCGGGTTTCATGCTTTTGTATGTACCAATATTAGCGGGGCTGCTTATCAGCTCCGGCAGCCAAGCAACAGGCGGCTCATACTACACTGCCATGATGACTGCCGGAAATGCCGTAACGCTCATATCCTCGAAAATACTCGTTCCGCTGATGAACGTATTTCTTGCATTGTCCGTAACATCGTCCGTTTCTCCGAAAATGAAGCTCGGCTCTCTGTGCGATTCCGTTTACAAAACAGGAAAGTGGATACTGACGTTCGTTACCTCTATTTTCATAACCGTCATGTCACTGAATACCATCGTCACGTCGTCAATGGACAACGTCAGCAAAAAAGCTCTGAAATTCTCAGTAAGCTCCTTTGTACCTGTTGTTGGCGGTGTTCTCAGTGAAGCTATAACCACATTCAGCGGCAGTCTTGAACTTCTGAGGAGCGGTGCCGGCGTGTTCGTTATCATCGCTTCGGCAATGATACTCCTGCCTGCACTCATAGAGTGCATACTCTGGCAGATGTCGCTTTTTGTGCTGAACTCCGCAGCGGAGATATCCGGCGTATCCCAGATGTGCGGAGTGTTCAAGAGTGTTTCAAAGGCTGTCGGGATGCTCACGGCTATGATGTTCTGCGTGTTGACGGTGTTTATAATATCAACTGTCGTTATCCTGCTTGCGGGAAGAAAAAGCTGAGGTGTTCTTATGGAGGAAATAAACAATTGGGCAATTGCTGTAACAGGCTGCGCCGTTGCCGTTTGTATTGCGGAACTGCTGATCTCCGATACCGCTCTTGAAAAAACCATACGGCTCGTTCTTGGTGCGTTTATGCTGTGTGCCGTCCTGATACCGCTTGGAGGAGCAGTAAATGATTTTTCTCCGGACAATCTTTCTATCGGTCAGCCCCCGTCAGAACTGCCGGAGGAGCTTGATTCTCTCAGAGAAAGCTACCTGAAAGAACAGATATCCTCACTTATAGAAAAAACACTTTCTTCACACGATATAAAGCCGTCAAAAATATCCGTTACTATTGACAAAGACGGGAACAATGCCGTAACCGATATCTCGGCGGAGATAAGTCTCAGCGGTGCCGATTCAAAAAAAGCTCCTAAAGCAGCAGGCATTATCAAGGATGAGCTTGGCATAGAATGCAGAACAATAATTTCAGGGTGATGATATGGAAGAACAGGATATCCGTGATGAAGAAAAGACCAAAGTGATGGCTTTCGGCGGTTTTTTTAAAAAAGAAAATGCGTTAAGGCTTATCGTTATCATTGGCATTGCAGGCATCGGGCTTATTTTTATGTCGTCAATGACCGGTAAAAAAAGCACTTCCTCAAAAACTGACAATAATGAACCGCCGGTTTCCGTTATTGAAGATGTATCGGTCTATCGTGAAAGGCTTTGTAATGAGCTTGGCAGCATGATCGCAAGCATCGAGGGTGCCGGCAGAACAAAGGTCATGGTGACTGTAGACGGTACAACAAGAAAGCTCTATGCCACAGACAACGACATCCAGACAAAAGAAAATCTCCAGAAAAACAGCTCTGCCGAAAACGAGGATCGCCAGAACGCCGAAAAACGTTCCTGTATCGTTATCAAAAGCGGCAGCGGTACAGAAGAGGCTCTTGTCATCGGAGAGCTTATGCCGAATATAAAAGGCGTTCTCATCGTTTGTGACGGCGGCGGAAATGAAGAAGTCTGCGAAAGAATAAAAAAAGCCGTCTCGGCGGCATTGAATATTCCCGTATCACATATAAGTATAGTAAAAATGAGTTCATAAGAGGAGGACATTATTATGACATTCGGAAAAAGACAATTTCTTGTTGGTGCTCTTGTAGTCGCTTTGGGTGCGGCTGTATATCTTAACTGGCAGTTTTCTTCTTCGGGAGCGGACAGTGACCCGGCTGTTCCGACCTCCGCAGACAGCTCCAAGCAGCTCGGTCAGACAGTCTATGTGAACACAGAAGTATCGGGTGCCGAAAAGAACAGTACCAAAGCAAATACTGACAGCACTAAAAATACCGCCAAAAAGGTCTCTGCCGAAGTAAGCGCCCAGCCCGAAGAAAAGCAGAAAAGCTATTTTACTTCCGAACGTGAAAAGCGTGAGAAGGCTCACTCAGATGCACTCGAAGGACTTACCGAGATCGCACAATCGCCGGACAGCTCCGAAAGCGCAAAACAGGAGGCGGCAAAAGCGGCTGAGTCCCTTTCAAAAGCCATAAAAGCCGAATGTGATATGGAATCCGAGATACTGACAAAGGGCTTTGACGATTGTCTTGTTTGTATAAATCAGGATACCTGCACTGTCATCGTTAATCAGAAGAACCTCAACGATGCAACAGCGATCACTATCAAGGATATCGTTAACCGTCAGTCCGGTATCGCCTTTGACAAAATAACCATCACCGCTTATACGTCAGAAAAATAACCGTCAAATCCACTCATCCTCACAAACGCAAAAAGACCGCAGGATTGCCTGCGGTCAATTTTTTATGCAAAACGTTTTTTGTTTTTCTTTTTGTTTCCGGAACGTGCAAGACGATTCTTGACGGTATACTTTTTTTCACGCTTAGTGCTTCCTCTTTCAATGAGAGGTTCAGCGTTTTCCGTAACGGTCTCAGGAGTGATCGTCACCTTTGTAACAGTCTCGTCAGACGGGATCCTGAACATAAGGTCTTCGAGTATATCCTCCATGATCGAGCGCAGTCCTCTTGCACCCGTATTACGGCTGATAGCTTTTTTTGCTACCTCTGTCAGAGCCTCATCCTCAAAAACAAGCTCTACCCCGTCAAGCTGGAACAGCTTTGTATACTGTTTTACAAGGGAGTCCTTAGGTTCTTTAAGGATCCTGACAAGAGCCTTTTCATCAAGTCCGTCAAGAGAGGTGATTACCGGAAGTCTGCCGACAAGTTCGGGGATGATGCCGTACTTCACGAGATCCTGAGCTATGACCTGTGAGGTCCACTTTGTTGCGTCCAGCTCAAACTTTGATTTTATATCGGCATTGAATCCAAGAACTGTCGAACCCATACGGCGCTCTACGACCTTATCAAGACCGTCAAATGCACCGCCGCAGATAAACAGGATGTTTGTCGTATCGACCTGAATAAATTCCTGCTGAGGGTGTTTTCTTCCGCCCTGAGGAGGAACATTTGCAATAGTACCCTCAACTATTTTCAGGAGCGCCTGCTGAACGCCTTCACCGCTGACATCTCTTGTGATAGACGGGTTTTCTGACTTTCTGCCGATCTTGTCGATCTCATCGACATAGATAATGCCCTTTTCCGCACGGTCAACGTCATAGTCTGCTGCCTGACACAGCCTCAGAAGGATATTTTCAACGTCCTCACCCACATAACCGGCTTCTGTCAGTGTTGTTGCGTCTGCAATAGCAAACGGTACGTCAAGAAGCTTTGCAAGAGTCTGGGCAAGAAGTGTCTTTCCGACGCCCGACGGACCGAGCATTACAACATTGCTCTTCTTTATCGGAACATCGTCATCATCGTCAATGGTATTGATCCTCTTGAAATGATTATATACAGCCACAGAAAGAGCGATCTTAGCTTCATCCTGACCGATAACATATTCGTCAAGCTTTGCTTTGATCTCCATCGGCTTCGGAAGATCCTCAATATCCAGCTGATCCGCCGGCTTATCGTCTTTTTTATCGCTGTCCAGACCGTAATCACCCTTCAGGATAGAGCTGCAGAGCTTTACACACTCATCGCATATATAAGCTCCTGCTCCCTGGATCATCCTTTCTACTTCATCCTGATTTTTCCCGCAGAACGAGCAGTAAATGCTTTCTATTCCATCCTTATTTGCCATCTGCGACTCTCCTTATCGTTTTGTGATCACCTTGTCGATCAATCCGTATTCAAGAGCCTGCTGAGCCGTCATAAAGTTATCACGCTCAGTATCTCTTGCGATAACATCAAAGGGCTGTCCTGTATTTTCGGAGAGGATGGTGTTGAGCTTTTTCTTTGTCTGAAGGATATGGTCGGCATGTATCATGATATCCGTTGCCTGACCCTGAGCGCCGCCGCTGGGCTGGTGGATCATGATATCGCTGTTGGGAAGTGCAAAGCGCTTGCCCTTTGTGCCGGCAGCAAGGAGAAATGCACCCATGCTTGCAGCCATGCCCATGCAGATCGTGGAAACATCGCACTTGATATACTGCATTGTATCATATATTGCCAGACCGTCAGTAACTGAACCGCCGGGGCTGTTGATATAAAGGCTGATATCCTTTGATGCGTCCTGACCTTCAAGATAAAGGAGCTGTGCAACGATAAGGCTTGCCGTAACGTTGTTTACTTCCTCTGTGAGCATGATGATCCTGTCGTTGAGCAGTCTTGAATAAATATCAAAAGAGCGCTCGCCTCTGCTCGTCTGTTCTATTACATAAGGTATTGTTGCCATATTTATGATTACCTCCGTTTCGCCTGAGAAAATTATTGGCATTGACCATATATTTATTCATGCCGACCCCATTTGATGCGGGATCGGCACAAATTCTTTTCAGGCTTATTATTCAGCTGAGCCTTCAGCTGCTTCCTCAGCAGCCTCTACAGCAGCTTCCTTTACGAGTTCAAGAGCCTTTTCAACTTCGAGATCGCCTGCGATATCCTCAGCGGCGAAAGCGTTCTTAACTCTCTTTACGTCTACTTTATAGTTTGCTGCAAGCTCGTTATATTTGTTTTCAACATCTTCGTCTGTAGCTTTGATGCCTTCAAGCTCTGCGATCTTCTTGAGAGCGAGTCTTACTTCTACCTGAGAAACAGCTCTGTCATAGTATGTTTCACGGAGCTTTTCCTGAGTAAGGCCGGTATACTGCATATATGTTTCGAGGTCGATACCCTGTGCCCTGAGGTTCATTGCAAACTCATCGATAAGGTTCTCTACCTGATTGTCGTACATAGCCTCCGGAACCTCAGCCTGCATAAGCTCACGGAGCTTGTCAGCGATCTGACGCTCCTTGCTGTTTTCGGCCTCGTCCTTGCGGTCCTTTTCAAGCTTCTCTCTGATGTCAGCCTTATATGCGTCTACTGTATCGAACTCGCTTACATCCTTTACGAAATCATCATCGAATTCAGGGAGTTCCTTCTTCTTGATCTCGTGGAGCTTGATCTCAAACTTTACAGCCTTGCCTTTAAGGTTCTCAGCCTGATAATCCTCCGGGAATGTTACGTCGATAGTGAACTCCTCGCCGGTCTTATGGCCGACTACCTGATCCTCAAAGCCGGGAATGAATGAGCCGCTGCCAAGAGTAAGGCTGTACTTTTCTGCTGTGCCGCCCTCAAATGCTTCACCGTCAAGAAGACCCTTGAAGTCGATAACAGCGATATCGCCGTTCTGAGCCTCTCTGTCCTCAACAACCACAAGACGGCTGTTTCTGTCGAGGATCTTGTTTACTTCCTTGTCGATATCCTCATCGGTAACTTCAAGAGATTCAGGCTTGTATGTAATACCCTTGTAGTTTTCGATAGTAACTTCAGGTTCTACGGTAACTACGGCTTTAAGAACAACGCCGTCCTTGCCTGCTTTTTCAACGTCAAGGTCGATATGATCCTTTACGAGAACAAGGCCTGCTTCCTTTGCGGCATCCTCGATAGCCTGAGGATAGAGTGCCTTGAGTGCATCCTCATAGAAAACGCCCTCGCCGTATTCCTTCTCGATGATGGAACGGGGAGCCTTGCCCTTTCTGAATCCGGGGATAGAAATATTCTTGACCTGTCTTTTATAGACCGCATTTACCTGCTTCATAAAGGTCTCGCCGTCGATCTCAATGACAAGCTCATAGCGGTTAGTTTCAGTTTTGTTTGATGATACCAGTTTCATTTTGTAATTCCTCCATTTATACTGAAAAGTCAGTGTTTATTATAACACATAGTTTTTGCATTATCAAGTTTTAATGCTGTATTTTATTTTTTTATTTCCGACAGACAGCGGTTTTTTTCGACAAGTTTTAGCTATTCCGACAATATAGGGTCGATTTTTGTACTATAAAACAGAAAGCGGAGTAAAGCCCAAGTAGTCGCACGAAACAAGCCTGAAATTTATCCCGTACAATTCGCCTATAAAAGCCTTTTTTGCTGCATTGCCGCCGTGGATATGACCGTAGAAGCATTTTTTGATATTATACTCCCTGAGAACGGAAAGTATCTCCTCACACTCCATGCCGTTGTATACCGGCGGATAGTGCAGAAAGACTATCGGGTCATAACCGTCCTTTACAGCGGGTTCGATGGACATTCTCAGCCTTCCGGCTTCACGCTTTAAGATAAGCATATCCTCATCCGCTTCTGCGTCATAGAACCAGCCTCTCGAACCGCACAGTGCGATGCCGTCACGGACATAATAATTATTGTGAAGTATCGACATGGTGGAAAAGTTTTTTTCCTGCAGATACTTGTCCATCTTTGCCTTGGTCGTCCACCAGTAGTCGTGGTTGCCTTTGAGGATTATTTTCTTCCCGTTGAGGCGGTTAATAAACGAAAAATCCGCTTCCGTTTCGGTGAGCTTCATTGCCCATGAAACATCTCCTGCGATAACCACTGTATCTTCCGGAGAGACAAGACGCTGCCAGTTGGCTTCTATCCTTTCGGTATAGTTCGTCCAGCCGCCGAAAACATCCATCGGCTTGTCTGTCCCGAAGGAAAGGTGAAGATCAGCTATTGCATAAACCGACATATCATCCTCAGTTTATTGCAAGGCTGTCAAGGACTGCCTTGGGCATCTCATCGACCTTACATGTAAATGTGAAGCGTACCTCTGCATCCTTGAGTGAAGCAAGCGGAGCGGGCACGGGAGTCTTTGTCTTTGCGGAAAGCTCGTCTACCATAGCGAATTCGTCATCCGGGAGTCTATCATCGCTGACAGCTTCAAGAACGCTCTTTGCAAACTTGTAGGGACTTGCTGTAGAAGCGATAACAGCGGGAGTTGTATCGCCTGTCTCGGAAACATACTGCTTATATACATCTATCGCAACGGCTGTATGTGTATCGCAGAGATAGTTCTCTTCCTTGTACATTTCGCTGATTGTCTTCTTTGTGTTCTCATCGTCGCAGAAGCCGCCGTAGAACATAGCGTCAAGCTTTGCCTTTACATCAGCGTCAACGGTATACTTGCCGTTTTCGGAAAGCTCCTTCATCCACTGAGCCACCTTTTCTGCATTGCCGTCTGTGAGGTGATAGAGAAGTCTTTCGAGGTTGCTCGAAACAAGGATGTCCATTGACGGAGAGATAGTTGTATAGAAAGTTCTCTTTCTGTCATAAGTACCTGTCTTGATGAAGTCAGTGAGAACGTTGTTTGAGTTTGAAGCGCAGATAAACTTGTTTACGGGAAGTCCCATATTCAT
>DBWG01000022.1 GCA_002308635.1 Ruminococcaceae bacterium UBA1244
ATCGTTGTTCTTCTGGATCAGTTCTTAAACAAGAAAATCTGTAAATAAAAAGTTAGGATTGGAGGAATGACTATGTTTAGCTATAACATTTGTACACAAGCTGATAAGGATATTTTTGAAAAACAATGCAAAGCTTTGGAAAAAAATATTCCTGAAATCCAAAAAGGTAAAAAACTTGAAGATGTCGATGGTTCTGAAACACAGCTTTATGTGCTTAACGGCAAACATATCAATGTGCATAACAGCTACTACATAGATGCTGTTTTCATCGACTCTGAAATCAAACTCGAAAGTTATTTTGATTAACCGCCCACCGAGGCGGTTTTTTATGCCGTTAAGTCCGGAATTGTTTTTATCTTAACTTGCTGTTGACTAAAAAATATTTGATTTAGTCAAGGAAAAGCCGCATTAAAAAAAATAAAAAAAATAAATATTTTTTGCAACCATTTCACCGGCTCGGGGGTATTACTTACAGAAAACCCAAAAACAATCAATTAAAACATTTATATGGAGGTAATTATTATGCCAAACCCTAACAAGAAAATAGATTGCGAAGTTGTTAATAAGACTTATTCAGTCATGTGTTCCTGCCCTCCTTTGGAGTTTGCAAGGGAGATCGTAGGCGGGAAGTTTACGTCACTGGATTACCTCGATAAGACGGAAAGCGTCATGTCAAATATTATAAATGAATTTGACTATGACGGAAGCGCCGGCGAGTATATCGTATATCCAGGTTACACGCACGATTATACGACCAGAAAGCTCCTTGCCAATACCGAAACTCAGAAGAAAGACTTTGAAGTACATTCCAAGGAAATACTGGAAGATCTGAACGAGCTTGCCGCCAGTGAGAAACTCAATGAGTATCCCGCAATCAAAGGCTTTGTAGAGTACCGCAGAAATTTTCTCAAGGCTGCCTTAGAGGGAACTGACAGGTGGGCTGTTCTGGCGGAGATCCCCGGCGGATACGGCCTGAGTGCTTCTCCGGACTGGACACAGAAGAAAAATGGCAAGAAGAAAGATGCCAAGCAGTTTGATGATATGCTCACCGGTATGAAGTATGACCAGCTCTTTGCTATAACTGACGAGTACATCGATCTGGAACTGAAGATGCGCAACAAGGTCCTTACCCCCGAACAACTGAAGGAGTGTACGGCTGAGCGTATCGACCAGAACAACAGGATGATCGAGGTATATGAGCATCAGAAAAGCCCCGAGTCCAAAGAAAAGTATTCGGAGTTTTTCCAAAATTTCGATGATACCATCGGCGGTGAACGCGGCGTGGACCTCGTGATCGGTCAGCTGAAATTACAGAATCAGGCTCTTGAAAACGGCTGGGATGTTTCCCGTCTGAATATGTTCCTCAGAATGAAGGATATTGCCACGAACTGTAAGAATGCACAGGCGACCTTTGATCATTTCCATGATCCCGCCCTCGTGAAAGCTCAGGGGTATTCACAGAAGGTAGCCAATCTCGATCCTACCGAACGTAAGTTCGAGAGCGTGAAAGATTTTGATAAGTATATGACCGAGTTCCACCTTGCATTTACCGACCTGATAAACGAGGCCTCCAAGCCCGAAGTCCATGCGGCTTTTGAGAAGATTGATGATGATCTCTCTACAGCATCTTTTGAATACAATAGAAAAATGCGCAGAAGACAGGATGAGATCAATAAACACGCAAACAAATCTGACTACATTGCACCTCCTGAGCCGAAGAAGCCCGAGACATTTGATCTTGAAAAAAATTATTCAATGACCTCGGTTCTGATGTAAACGATGATAAATTCAGAAATCTCCGTGAGTTTGCCAAGTGCGTGGATCCTGCTTACTACGATCTTGAGGGTGATGAGAAGGCTGTTGAGCAGAGAAAGGCTGAGATCGCAGAGGTCAAGACACCTCTGATGGTTAAGAAAGGCAGAGAGTACACATCAGGTCAGAATCCGACGATTGTTGACAACTTAAAAAATAAAAAGACCGCCGAGATCGACAAGGCTCAGAAATACATAAATTCCACATTAAAGGCTTCCAGGCTTGCCGCAGAGAAGCTCAAGGCTCTGCCCGATCCTGAGACCATTCCCGAGAGGCTCAAGACTTTTGACTATAATGAATATGTTTTGAGCCTCAAGAAAGTAGCCAATATCCAGAACATATCCAGAATCTTTCCCGAGAAAACCAACAATGCTATCAAGGCGCTTGTCGATCATTCTCGGGAGCTGAGCGTTGAGCTTGAAAATAACAATGATAAGTTCAGCAAGGAGTTCCGTAAGAGCGTTGTGGATTCCGCCGAGAAATTCAATGCTCATTACAATGAAGCCAAGGAGAAGGCTGAGGGCTTCGACAAAGAACAGGATATGATGGCATATATCGACATCAGAAAGCACGAGATATCCTGCGTTGAAGCCGCAATGAATGTTGATTTCACCAAGGATCAGATATACGATGCCGGTGAGAAAAACCGGCTCAACAAGGCAATGAAAGATCTTGGTGCCGATATCCAGCGTTCCAACGACGCCAACCATGTGTTCATCTGCCATAATGACTATGACGATGCTGTCCGTGCTATGAACACGCTGGCAGATGATCTTAAGAAATATCAGGATTTCATCGACAACAGGAAAAACTCCGGCAACACCGAGAAAGAGATACTTGAGAAAACCGAAAAGGCGGCTAAGGCTATCCGTGAGTCAGCTGATGAAACCACCAGAAAGCTGAAAGCTTACCTGGAGCGCAAGGGTAAGGAAGGAGATCTTAATGAAAAGGGACGCAGGCGTGTCGAGGCTTTCAAAAAGGCTCTTGAGACCACCAGAAGCATAGGTTACATCTGTGACGACAGGCTCATTGAGAACGACACAAAAATGATGGCCATAGATAACGCCGAAATTCTGAAAAACGATATCAAAGAAGCGGATCGCAAAATTTTCGTTTACAAGCGTGCCGCCAACAATGAGGATTTACCCGATGTCGAGAAATTAGCTGCTCTGTTTGCCGTTGCAAGCGCCCAGACGCTGAAGGATTTGGCTTTCGGTAACCATGAACTCAATGAGGAAGAAATGACTTTTGCCAAGGAGTCTATCGCCTGTATCACCGTATTTGAGAAGAAGCTGTTTGATCCCAATAGTAACCCTACTCCTGATGAATACGGTGCGCAGGTATCCGAACTTGCCAACGACCCCGCCTTTGTCAAAGCAATAGATCTCAGTCCTAACGGCATCAGAGATTTCATCGCAAACAAAGACATCACCAAGGAGGTTTCCGAGATTTACGACAAGTACGAGCAGCTGGAAGACCATAAGGATAACAATCTCGAAAACAACGGACCTAAGGAAGAACCCCTTATACCCGTTGATGATGAGCCTGTTAAGGAGGAACATGCTGTCAAGGAGGAGAATATTCAGGCTCACGCAAATGAGTCCAAAGAGTTCACCAAGGCTGTTGCAGCCGACAGAGAGAACATCACTAAGAATGTTGACCTGATACTCAACGGCAGTCCTTCTCAGAAAGAGCTCGATACTGTAAAGGATCAGATGCGCGGCAGCATGAGCAGGATCGTTGCAGCAAGTATGCTCAATGCCAGCAATAAGGTGGCTTTCGATCCGGAAAAGATCGACCCCCTTGCCAACTCGATCAGGAATAACGCAAATATGGACAACATCGTGAACAGCTACATGAATATCGACAAATACGATGAGCTAATTCAGGATGCCAACAGCCTCAACGGCAACGGCCTTAAAAGACAGTACCTGCTTTCTGCCGAGAAGTCAAAGCAGGCAGAGGGCAACATTCACAAGAATGAACAGCCTGTTATCAGGAATGAACTGAACAAAGGCAGTATGTTAAACCAAAACTGACCTTAAAATCCGGACTGTATGGTGGAAAACACAATAAAAGTTTATAAAGCCTCCATCATTGAGGGAGG
>DBWG01000132.1:0-1825 GCA_002308635.1 Ruminococcaceae bacterium UBA1244
TAATCATACTCGCCTGCATCGAGGATATCATCTTCTTCAGCATATATCGGCTCGCCGTCATCATCACGATCCATAACAACAAGAAGCTGTACTTCTCCTTCGCCGATCTCTGCGCCGTCATCGGGGAGATCTGCTGTCCATGCAAGCTCTCTGGGAACGAATTCGCCGTCTACAAATTTTTCGCCGTATACAAATTCACCGTATGTGATATTGTTCTCTTCTGACGGAGTGATAACAATTTCTTTCTTAGTGATCTCAAAATCTACGGTAATGGTACCGTCATTGTAGTTCTTGTTCTTGACTGTGAGTTCTGCACGATAGCTGCCGGCATCCGTGGGAGCCTCGCCTGCTTCCATCTCTGCATACTGGCCGTTATCCTGCTTAGCGAACCATTTAACAGAACTTGCCTTGTTTATTGCGGTTCCGGGGTTCTTGTTACTGGAATTTGTTCCTTCAACAAATTCGTCATTAACCATAACGCCTACTTTGAAGTCGTCTACACTGACTGCCTCACCGTCATATTCCTTTTTGCCGTCATCATAGTTGAAAACACCGACAAGATCTGTAAAATTTCTCTTGGAGATTTCCCATTCAAAGGAACCAGAACCGGTGTAGTTGTTATCATCACCTTCAACAGCCGAAACAGTTACAATATAAGTACCTGCATCGGAAGTATCTTCAAGGTTGTCTGTGGTGTCCTTGAGAGCAAATGTTACGGTGTAATCTTCTTTCGAAACCTCTTCCTTCACATACCTTGGCTCACCCTCTTCTGGTTCGTAGTTATAAACGTAGTTAAAAAGTTTTACTACAGGGTAGTACTTTACGCCGTTGTATGTGATCGTATACTTAACAAGCCCCTCAGCCTCTGTCAGATTTGCTGCTGCATTTTGGGGAACGAGATAAACCTCAATATGGTCATCCTTGTTTGTGCCGTCGTCAGCCCCACCGTTAGTAAGCTTTACAAGGTTTGCAATGTTCTTCTTGGAAATGTCAAAGTCATTACTCAATTCGAGTTTCCACTTAGGCTTCTTTGCAAAACCAACACCATAAACCACTCTGTATGAGCCAAGATCTCTGGGCATATTATTGGTCGGTTCGTTGGTTTTGAGGTCTCTGTAGAATATATCTCTGTGTGTTATTTCTTCTTTAGTGACACCAAAAGCAGGAACATCATGAGGAACGAATTTAATGTCTACCTTATCACCGTACTCATAGTTTCCTGCAGGAATTGTGAGCTCGGCAGCCATCTGAGGGTCAATAGTTCCGTTATTACAAATGAGCATAAACTTTGTCGGATCTGTAACAACGTCATAGTCAAACTCATGCTCATGTGTGACAGTAACATTAGCCTTGGTGGGAGTCTTTTGGATCTCATAAGTATACATACCGGGATAGGCGTTTTCTTCTTCATCGGGAGTATACTCAGTAGGTTTTACGCCGTTAAATACAAGCTTTACATTAGATGTTACGGTATAGCCCTTTTTGAGTTCAGCAATCTTGCCGACAAAATCGACCTTTTCACCGTTGTCATCATAAACATTTACTTGTGCTGAACTGTTGAGAGCCGAGATATCAAGCTGATAATCATAGATCAATTCGGTGCCCTTGATCGTTATGATCCTGTAGCCGGTTTCGTCGTTGACTTCAACAGCTGTGACCTTCCACCATTTCTGAGCGGCACCCATATTTTCCGGTTCAACAAACTCATCGGTATAACTGACTAATCCGTTTTTATAAGCCTTATACCTATTATTGTCAACTGTCAGAATACCATCCTCATCAATACTGATAGTACTAGAATTGTTCAAATTGATTTCAATAGGCA
>DBWG01000132.1:1914-5148 GCA_002308635.1 Ruminococcaceae bacterium UBA1244
TGTACTGTCACTATACACTGCAGCATTTACTGCCACACTTGTGCTGATATTGAAAACATCAGCAACAGGGGACATAGGAGCCGTTACCATCATAAGAACCAGAGCAGAAGCTATGATCTTTCTGAGGATACGGCTGTTTCTTCTTTTCATTTTTTATTACCTCCAAAAAGCAATTTCAAAATGTATGCGGCACCTGACCTTGAAGCTGGCTCTTTTTTCCAGTTTGAAGTCGCATACACTCTCAACGTAATTATAGCACAGTATCTGTACATTTTCTATATATAATTTGACGTATTATTTTATCTGATATTTATGTTTATTGCACAAAATCCACTATTTTCCAAGTTGTCCGCTTATCCCCATATATAAAATTTTCCCTGACGGACGGCATCCGGCAGTCAGCAGATATCTCACCGAAGCCTGCGTTCAGCCAATTCAAATACAAATATGCCCTTATACGCCAAAAAACAGCCCTCGGAGAATATCCGATGCTGTTTTTCGGTATTTTTTACTTATTTCGTTGTTAAATCTGCCGTATAAAATAGCGGACAGTTCTGCTTATTCCTTTACTCTCAGATAGAATGTATCCTTGCCGTAGGAATCCCTTATGTTGAGTCTGTCGCCTTCAAGAAAATAATCAAAAGTAAGCGGCGTATAGCCTTCCGCCTGTATAGAAATGGTTATCTTTCCGTTTTCGGCAGAATAGATAATATCATAATCCGTTCCTGCCATCTTATACTTGCCTGTACCGTCACCGTTTAATGTATAAACATAGTCAGGTTTTCTTTCGGACTGCCACTGACCTGTCAGCGGGTCTGACGGAGACGGATCGTCATCCTTATGACAGCCTGCAAAGGCTATGAGCATTGTCACGCACAATGCCAATGCAAGCCATCGAAAAAAAATTTGTTTTTTCATATTGCTGCTCCTCATAGAAAGCGGCTGTCTGCCGGAGTGTTCTGACAGACAGCCGTTTCGTTTTAGTGTTGCGGTGCAGATTTACGGTTCAGCCGGCGGAGTAATATTTGTCGGTGCTTCACGGACAAATACGATATCAAATGAAGCCTCGAAGCCGTTGTAATCTGCATTAAGGGTATAAACGCCCTGATTGTAGTTGGATGCGTAGCTGACTTTGATAACTGGGTTATCACTGTCGGTCGTGTTGTCGAAGCTAAAGCCTGTATCGGCGGATGCAAACGCCTCAATGTCCTTAGATTCACTATCGTAGGTATAGGTCAGAACAAGCGCCGCTTTTTCAGCGGAGGTCATTGGCTCTTCACTGCCGTCCGCCATGATCTTATAAACCACAAGGTTCTTGACAGGAACAGTGAGAACGTTTGTTATACTGTTCGTATCAGGTGTTGCGGGTGATTCAGCCGTTGTACCGATCTGGTAGTAATCCTCAATGCGGATGCCCTTGATGGTATTATGCTTAGCATTATTTTCATCCGTATACTGATGGAAGCTGTTGATTTCCTCGTCTACCTGTGTGAACTTGTCGTAGTAGCCGACCTTGTCGTAGTAGTGAACGTCTGCGGTCTGACCGCCTGCAAGTGCATTGATCGTTACCTTTGGAGTATGATCCTCAATAAAGGGTTTATCTTCATTCACTGCATAATAATACGGGTCTGTGGTCGGGTCAGTATCGTAAATGATATGACCGCTGGTAACAAACTCATATCTTGATACAGGCAGTCTTGTGATCTCGTACTTGCCGGGTTCTACTTTGATTCGTCCCTGCTCGTCAATGCGGAACAGTCCGATATATTCGTCTTCGGACGTTGCCTCAACAAGCCAATCGCCATACAGATCATCGTTGATCGGGTCTTCCGTAAAGAACTGATTCGGATCAGCCGGGTCAACCACACTATGATTTACCCATTTCAGAACCTTTCTGGTACTGTCTATGATCGTACCGTCATCGTTGACTGTCAGCGCAACGAGTATTTCCTTTTCGGTATCGGAATCTGTAAGCTGCCATACTTTGGGATCGTCCTCTGTTTCACCGCCAACCCAGTCATAATGCTGTACTTGCTTGATCTTGAAGATGAAGGTCGGGTCGCCCCACTCATCACGCTTCTCGCTGATATGCTCAAAGAGTCGGATATAAGCGGGTTCCATTTCATCGGAGCAGGTGATCTCCTTGACAGGAGTATTGATGCCGACAGAGAAGCAAACCCTCTTCTTTGCGCCGTCTGCGTTGGAATCCTTCTCGGAGAAGCCTGTGGGAGCGTTCTGCTCTTCAAGATAGTAGTCGCCGATTGGCAGTCCCTTGATGTGCAGTCTGCCGTCCTCGCCGGTTTCGAGCCATTGCTCGGTTTCAGCCACATTGTAAGTACCGCTGGAATTGTTAACGGTGTATTCATGTGTCTTCTTGCCTTCGATAGCTCCGTCCGGATCGGCCGCTGTCTTGTTGAACCTGTATGCTGTTCCGTCAACAGCCACTAACCTGAACTTGGCTCCGGCAAGAACATCACCGATATCAGTTGTACCAACTTTTTCCTTGGCGGTCTTTTTCAGGATGACTTCGCTCTGGTATTTTACCGGTTCATTGATAACTGTTACCGTATTGGCTGGTAAAGCATCAACAAGTGAACCGCTTTCGTTATAAACCTGAACCTTGCCGTCCTTGACTATGAATACGTGTTCTTCATCGCTCTTTTCGTGGCCGCTCGGTGCAACTCGTTCTACCCAGTAGTAGATACCGTCCTTGACAACCTTGACCGTTGTAACCTTGTTAGTATTGGTTGGCGGGTCATAAATATCCGCTGTCGTATGGTCGAGATATTCACGGTCTACCTGTGTACCTTCGTCATTGAGCTTGAGCCATGAGATATAGTCGATGTTGCCCTTGTTGCTATTCTTGCTGTCCTTTGTAACAACAGTGGCGAGCTTGATGTCATTGGTCTGGGTTTCGGGGATATCCTCATCGGTCTGAATCTGATTGACAAGCGTCAGCAGATAGTGCGGATTCTCTCGTGCGGCTTCATCAGCGGGAATATCCTCGCCGGAATGGATGTAATCCGCCGCATTGGACTTACCCTGTACGAACTGATACAAACCGTTGGCGGTAACCGCCTTCTTTTCGGACTGTCTTTCGTTCCACTGGGTATTGGTATCGCCATCAACATCCTTTTCGCCGTTGTTGATGCGGAAATACTTTGCGCCGTTGGGAACCTGTATGCGGTAGACGTCATAGCCGTTGTAGCCCTTGTTGAGCTTATCGGGTTTAAG
>DBWG01000002.1:0-9147 GCA_002308635.1 Ruminococcaceae bacterium UBA1244
CCTTACGGAGCGCTTTGGCTGGTCACCGCACGTCCAAACTTTGGCTGAGCTAAGCCGGTACAGGCACTCCGCCCGGCAAAAATGATTTTTGTTGACAACTACAGGGTATTGAAGTAGAATATATGCAGGTATTCAAAAACAAAGGAGAGTGCGGATATGAAAATAAAGAACCTGTTTATCGGCGGAACAAGCAATACATTCATTCAGTTTTTCAGAAGTCTCTTTGTCGGCGGCATAGCAACAGTCGTTGATATGCTCGTGCTGATACTCGTAAGAGAGGCGTTCCATGTTCCCGAAGGCGTTGCCGCAATATTCGGCTTTATCATCGGTCTTGCGGTCAACTACGTCATCTGCTCCTTCTGGGTATTTGCAAAAGCAAAGGTCAAGAACCGTCTTACTGACTTCATCGGCTTTGCAGTCATAGGTATAATCGGTCTCGGTCTGACTCAGCTTATTATTGACCCCTTTGCTGTGGACGGTATGTTCGGAAAGGGTGCGTTTGTCCAGTGGGAAATTTTCGGCGGCCTCATCCCGACAAACAAGTACTATATTGTCGGAAAGATCATCGCCGTAGTCGTTGTTTATATGTGGAACTTCTTTGCCCGCAAGTTCATTCTCTACCGCAAGTGTGAGGTAGAAGAAGGATCGCCCGAAGAAGCGGCTCTCAAAGAAAAAAGAGAAAAGCAGGCAAAGAAAAAAGCCGAAAAGAAAGCTAAGGCAAAGGCTGAAAAAAAGAAAAAAGCAAAAAAAGCCGCTAAACAGAAAAAAGCAGAAAAAAAAGCTCAGGCTGACAAAAAGGCAAGGGAAGAAGCAGTACGGAGGAACACCAAATGAAGAAGATCGTAATAATCGGCGCAGGTCCGGCAGGACTTACGGCGGCAAACGAGCTTTTAAAAAACAGCAGTGAAGAATATGAGATCGTAATACTCGAAGAAAGTCAGGACATAGGCGGGATATCAAAGACCGTCCGATACAACGGCAACAGAATGGATATCGGCGGTCACAGGTTTTTTTCAAAAAATGATGAGATAATGAACTGGTGGAAAGAGCTTATGCCGCTTCAGGGCAAAAGCTCTTTTGATGATAAAAAGCTCCGCCGCAGAAAACCTCTTTCAAAGGGCGGTCCCGATCCCGAAAAAGAAGATAATGTTATGCTTGTCCGTGACAGGGTTTCAAGGATCTACTATCGCGGACATTTTTTTGACTATCCCGTAAGGATGTCCGCTTCGACAATAAAGAACATGGGATTCTTTACAACTGCCGAAGCAGGACTGAGCTATGCAAAGGCATCTGTCAGAAAAAAGCCCGAAACATCTCTCGAAAATTTCTACATAAACCGCTTCGGAAAAAAGCTCTACAGTATGTTCTTTGAGGGCTATACCGAAAAGCTCTGGGGACGTCATCCCCGTGATATCTCAGCCGACTGGGGTTCTCAGCGTGTAAAGGGACTTTCTATTAAGGCGGTCATCAAGGATGTGGCTTCAAAGGTCATCGGCACTGACAGGAACAGCAAAAACGTGGAGACCTCTCTCATTGAGCAGTTCTGGTATCCGAAATACGGTCCCGGTCAGCTCTGGGAGCTTGCCGCCGAAAAAGCCTGCCAAAAGGGTGCAAAGCTCCTGAAGGGCTATAAAGTAAAAAATATCGTCTGTGAGGACGGAAAGATCACCTCAGTTGTGTGTGATACCGCTGACGGTGAAAAAACCGTTTCCGGAGATATTTTCATATCCTCAATGCCGGTAAAGGACCTTGTCTGCGGTATGACCGGAAATATCCCCCCGAAAAACGTCCTCCGCATTGCAGAGGGTCTTCCCTACCGTGATTTCGTCACAGTAGGACTTTTAGTCAAAAAGCTTGACCTCAAAAACAAAACAAAGATACGCACTCTCGGAAACATCGTCCCCGACTGCTGGATATATGTTCAGGAAACAAAAGTAAAGCTCGGACGCATCCAGATATTCAACAACTGGTCGCCCTATATGGTGAAAGACCCCGAACATACGGTATGGATAGGTCTTGAATACTTCTGCACGGAAGGCGACAAATTCTGGAACCTCACTGACAGACAGTGCATAGCTCTTGCCAAAAGAGAACTTGTAAAAATGGGCATAATAAAGTCCTGCGATGTTCTTGACGCTCACCGTGAGAAAGTCAAAAAAGCATATCCCGCCTATTTTGACACGTATGCACATATCGACAAGGTAATAGAGTATCTTGACAGCTTTGAAAACCTGTTCTGCATCGGCAGAAACGGCCAGCACCGCTATAACAATATGGATCACTCTATGCTGACCGCAATAAAGACCGCTCAGGCTATAAAAAGCGGTTCCTGCGACAGGCACGAAATATGGAACGTAAACACCGAAAAGGATTATCACGAAACTAAAGGAAAATGATTCTATGGAACAGCAAAATTCTTCTAAATCCAGCACAAAAACAAAGCCATATCATTCCGGCGTTTTTTTTGATCTTGTCTGCCGTCACCCGATATTTGCCGCAGGTTTTTTGTGTCTTTTTTCGATGCTCATGTCAACGGGAAGCATCAATATAATAAACGCCTCCCTCACTGCCGCAGGAATTGCCGCTTTAGGCTGTATATTTGCATGGCACGAATCCGCAGCCAGTGACCGCCATATCGACAAGCAAAAGTTTATTGCTCTCGTTTCCGCATCGGTTTTCGGTGCGGCGGTATTCGTATACAGCGCATTCAATCGGGGAACTTATTTCCTTATTGTGATGAACGGCGGTCTTGCCGCCTGTGCGGCGATGTTCCTGTATCTTCTTGCCGCAAAAAAGCTCAGCACAAAAAATGCCGTTCTGCTTATATTAGCGGCAGGCTTCATAATGAGACTGTCATATATCCTTATGATGTCCTCAGGTATAGTACAGCACGATGTTTACATTCCCGGCGAAGGCGAAGGCCATGCAGGATATATCGAATACATCTACAATAACGGACACCTGCCGGATTTTGATGTACGGACTGTCGATCAGTTCTATCATCCTCCGCTTCACCATATCATATCCGCTCTGTGGATGAGGATGCAGACGCTTGTCGGGATAGACTATTTCAGCGCATACGAAAATATCCAGATACTCACGCTGTTTTATTCTACTGTCTGCCTTATACTCTCATACAAAATATTCCGCAAGGCAGGACTTGACGGCTCTGCGGTTATAACCGCAACAGCAATAATTGCCTTCTGTCCTACATTCTATATTATGGCAGGCAGCATAAATAATGATATGCTCTCCATCACATTCATGTTAGGCGCAGTATACAATACCCTCTGCTGGTACAAAAGCCGCAGCATGAAAAGAATTATCTGCATTGCACTTTGCATAGGTCTTGGCATGATGACAAAGCTCTCGGTCTGGATGGCTGCTCCCGCAATAGCCTTTATTTTTATATATGTTTTCTTCAGGGAGCTGAAAAGCTTCAAAAAATATCTTATCCAGTTTGCGGTTTTTCTGGGAGTATGCGCACCGCTTGCACTTTTCTGGTCTGTCAGGAATTTCATCCGCTGGGGCGTTCCGGTGACATACGTTCAGCGTATGCCGGACAACTCTCACCAGTATGTCGGAGATGTTCCCGCACTTCAGAGGATATTCGGATTAGAAAGCTTTATGTTCGAGGACGTTGCACCGCAGTTCAACAATGCCCCCGGAAAGCACAACGACTACAACCCCATCGTAAATTTCTTCAAGACCTCAGTTTTTGACGAGGGTATCGCAACATGGCGCTTTCCTGCGATAGAAGGATATAACAAACCCCTGTTCTGGAGTGCGGTCGTTCTTGGGATCATAGCTTTCTTAGCGATGTTCTTCATGCTCTTCAAAAAGAACAAAGAAATGACCGTTCCGATAAAGATATTCATTGCGATACTTTATGTTATCATATTCGGAATGTACATTTCCTTCTGTCTTGGATTCCCGCACGTCTGCACGATGAATGTCCGCTACGGTGTGCCGCTTATAATTATCGGCGCAATGTCGGTCGGTTTCCTTGTCCGTGAACTGATATCAGGCAAAAGGATCGCCCTCAAAATAACCGGCGGCGTACTCTGCACACTTGTTGCGGTCTATGCCTTCACAGGATACATGGTCTATAATATAGTCGCAAATTCGATCCTACTAAAACTCTGACGGAGATGAAAAAATGTTTTTCAAGAAAAAAGAACCGCTGGGCGCAGCGGAATTTATAATCGCCGGTCTGGGAAACCCCGACCGCAAATACGAAAACACCCGCCACAATGCGGGCTTTATGACGATTGATGCTCTTGCCGACAAGCTTGATGTCCGCATCGACCGCATAAAATACAAGTCCCTCTGCACAACGGCTGTGATAAACGACAAAAAGGTGCTTCTGATGAAGCCCTCAACATACATGAACAACAGCGGTCTTGCCGTTAAGGAAGCAATGAGCTTTTTCAAGATACCTCCCGAAAAAACGCTGATAATCCTCGACGACATATCCCTCGATGTCGGAAAGCTCCGCATAAGGCGCAAGGGAAGTGACGGCGGCCACAACGGAATGAAAAATATCATCTACCTTTCCGGAAGCGACCAGTTCCCGAGAATAAAGATCGGTGTCGGAAAGAAGCCCGAACAGTGGGACCTTGCCGACTGGGTACTTTCAACGTTTACATCCACCGAACAAAAATCACTTAAAACCGCCGTTGACAACGCCGTTTCAGCAATTGAACTGATCGTCGGCGGTCAGACGGACAAAGCAATGAATCTTTATAACTGAGGTCATTAACCGATGAAATATTTAAACAGCGTTCTCAGCAGGATACCCGAATACCGCCAGCTTTACAGCGCAGTCTGTGACGATCACCTTCCCGCAATGGCGACAGGGCTTTCTGCCGTACACAAAGCACATCTTATCCATCATCTTGAATATCATACCCGCCGAAGTGTCCTTGTCCTAACCGGCGATGAATCCGAAGCCGCAAAGCTCTGTTCCGATCTCAACGCTATGGGTACAAAGGCAGTCTTCTATCCTGCAAGGGACTTTACCTTCCGTGAAGTTGCAGGCGTTTCAAGGGAATTTGAACATCAGCGTATCGGTGCGCTGTATTCATTCGCATCAGGAGAAAGCAGTGTTCTCGTCTGCTGTGCGGATGCCGCATTACAGTATACTGTCCCAAAAAGCAAGCTCCTCAGCAGCACCGTTACAATAAAAGAAGGTACAAAAATTTCTCCGGAAGATATAATCTCATCCCTTGTTTCCGGCGGATATGTCCGTGTGGAACAGGTAGACGGTACAGGACAGTTCGCCGTAAGAGGCGGCATACTTGACTTTTTCATGCCGAATTATTCCCATCCCTGCCGTGTTGAGTTCTGGGGCGATGAGGTGGACACCATCTCCGCCTTTGATACCGAAACTCAGCGCCGCACTGAACGTCTTGACAGCTTTGTGATAACGCCGTCCTGCGAAATGATATTCGACAGCGCATCAGAACTTGCAGAAAAGATAGAAAAAACCGCAAAGGCTCTCCGTGGAAAAAATGCTCCAAACGCAAAGGCAATACTATATAAAGAAGCGGAAATTCTCAAAAGCGGCGGCAGACTTGGTTCTGCGGATAAATTCTACAGCCTCGTCTATGACAAACCTGCCGATATCTTCGACTACACCGACAAAAATTGCCTTGTTTTCGTTTCGGAACAGACAAAAATAAACGACCGTCTGAAAAGTACACAGTGGCAGTGGAACGAGGATATCAAGGATTATCTTTCCGAAGGAGTTCTTTGTAAGGGGCTTGACTGTTTTTCGGGCGACAAGACAGAGCTTCTGCGCTCTCTTGAAAAGCACAGTGTTATTTTCTGTGAAAACTACACACGAGGAACATCCGAGCTTCCGCTGAAAACTCTCATAAACTTCAATGCAAGACAGCTTTCACCGTGGAGCGGTTCCATAAGCATATTGTGCGAAGACCTTGATTCACTTTCCCAAAACGGAAAGACCTGCGTTATCCTTGCCGGCACGGAAAAGGCAGCCGAAAATCTCTGCCACGACCTGAGAAACCGTAACTATAACGCACATTTTATCACACCGTCGGATGAGATCACCGTTCCGGGCATATATATTTCATACGGCAGCCTTTCTTCCGGATTTGAATATATACAGGCAGGCTTCAGCCTGATGACCCATGTTCATGTCTCCGACAGCGCAAAAACAAAAAAACACAAGCGCACAAAAAGCAAGGCTATTTTCAGTCTTGCGGAGCTTTCCTTCGGAGACTATGTCGTACACAGCACACACGGTGTCGGACAGTTTGAAGGCATAAAAAAGATCGAGCTTGAAGGCATTACCAAGGATTATATAATGATACGCTATGCAAAAGGCGATATACTCTATGTCCCCGTAACACAGCTTGACCTTGTTTCAAAATATATCGGCCCCAAGGAAGACAGCACTGTCCGCCTGAACAAGCTCGGCGGACTTGAATGGCAGAAAGCAAAAAACCGTGTCCGCACAGCAGTAAAGGATATTGCGGACGAACTTATAAAGCTTTATTCCGAAAGAATGAAAGCACCCGGCCATGCCTTTCCCGAGGACACCGAATGGCAGAGGGATTTTGAAGCCCGCTTTGAATTTGAAGAGACCTCCGACCAGAAACGCTGTATCGCCGAAATAAAAAACGATATGGAACGCACAGCACCGATGGACAGACTTCTCTGCGGAGACGTAGGCTTCGGAAAAACGGAAGTCGCACTTCGTGCCGCATTCAAATGCGTCACTGATTCTAAACAGTGTGTACTCCTGTGCCCGACCACTATCTTAGCATGGCAGCACTATCAGACCGTACTAAGAAGATTCGAGGGCTTTCCCATAAAAATAGAGCTTCTTTCACGCTTCCGCACCCCGACCGAACAGGAAAAGATCATCAAGGACCTCAAACGGGGCAATATCGACATGGTAATCGGTACTCACAGGCTTGTTTCAAAGGACGTTTCATTCCGTGATTTAGGGCTTGTGATAATCGACGAGGAACAGCGCTTCGGTGTTGCGCAAAAGGAAAAGCTAAAAACCATGTGCAAAAATGTGGATGTGCTCACTCTTTCGGCAACGCCTATCCCCCGTACACTCAATATGGCAATGTCCGGCATCCGTGATATGTCCTCCATCGAAGAAGCTCCGCAGGACAGACACCCTGTCCAGACATACGTTCTTGAATATGACGAGGCAGTCATAAACGAGGCTATCCGCAGGGAACTCAGACGAGGCGGTCAGGTGTTCTATCTCTACAATTCCGTTGAGGGCATAGAAATGAAGGCAAAGGATATTGCGGAACGCATACCCGAAGCAAAGGTCGCCTATGGTCACGGAAAAATGACTGAGGATCAGCTCTCCGATGTATGGCGGCAGATGCTCGAACAGGAAATAAACGTCCTCATCAGCACTACCATAATCGAGACCGGCGTTGACATTCCCAACGCAAATACCCTTATAATCGAAAACGCCGACAGGATGGGACTTTCACAGCTCCATCAGATAAGAGGACGTGTCGGACGTTCCTCCAGACGAGCTTATGCTTACCTCACATTCAGGAAAGACAAAGTCCTCTCAGAAATTTCACAAAAACGTCTCGACGCAATAAAGGAGTTCACCGAATTCGGTTCGGGCTTCAAGATAGCGATGCGTGACCTCGAACTAAGAGGTGCAGGAAACCTTCTCGGCGCAAAACAGCACGGCCACATGACAGATGTCGGCTATGATATGTACATGAAGCTTTTAGGCGAAGCTGTCAGCGCCGCAAAGGGAGAAGCACCCTCAGATACCGATATCGACTGTCTCATTGACGTTCAGATCGAAGCCCATATCCCCGAAAGCTACATCGAAAGCCTCAGCCGCCGCCTTGAGATATACCGCCGCATTGCCGATATCCGCACAGAAGACGATGCGGCAGACGTAACGGATGAGCTTATCGACCGTTTCGGAGATGTTCCCGAAGCCGTCAGCGGTCTTATCAATATTGCCCTTCTCCGCAGCAGGGCGGAAAAATCGGGCATTTATGAGATCAAGCAGCAGCCAGGACTTCTCAACCTCTATGTAAAGCAGCTTAAATCAGAAGCCGTTGCAGACATCATCGGACGCTTTGCCGGAAGAGCATCACTCAATGCCGGAACCAAGCCCTGCATATCAATAAAGCTCAAAAAGGACGAAAATATCCGCAGCGTCATAAACAAAGTACTTGACCGGTAATTATAGCAGTCCAACTTAATAAGTGCATTAAATGTTTGGACGCCGGTCTGTGAGTGACCGCAAATTGTACATTAATTTTCAATTTTCAATTTAACTCCGCACTCCGCAGATTTGATATTATTATTTGGGATTGCTATAACCTGACCGTGTAATGCCGTACTGTAAAAAATCGAAAGAACAAACTGAGGATTTTTTATCAATATCAACATTTTTATCCGGAACTATCAACGTTTAGCAGTTTTTTCCTTGACTATTGGATTTTTATGTGTTATCATTTAGTCAGTTCGCTGATGTGATTTTTCAGCAAATAGTTTTGAAAGGAATGTATATTTATGAACAATCAGAATTATAACCCTCAGCAGCAGCCCTATCCGCAGCAGCCCTATCAGCAGCAGCCTTATCCGCAGCCGCAGATTCCGCAGCAGCCTCCCAAGCCCGCTAAGAAGAGCAATCCTATCTTCGGCGGTGATATGCTCACTGTTCTCGCTTGTTCAGCAAGCATCCTCGGCTTTTCACTCGTTGTACTCGGCGCTATAGTTGCTTCAAGAGGTTATGCTTACATTGAATCAACACTCCAGAACTTCGGCACCTATGGTACTATACTTGTTATTTTCGGCATACTCTTCTCCGCAGGCGGCACATTCCTCAGCTTCCTCTTCGGCAATAAGAACATCCAGTCCGGCAAACCAAGAGGAACAGCAGCTACTCTCGGTCTTGTATTTGGTCTTGTAGGCGTTCTTTTGGGTATGTTTGCTGTATTCTTTACAGGATGCTCTGCTTGCGTTGCTTGCGAAGCAGACAAAGTACTGAAAAAGTGATACTCAAAAAACTAAAGCTTTTGATTGGCGATCTTTACCGATCGCCAATTTTTTTGACAAAGAAAAGGAATGATACATTATGATGCCATACATATACGTTCTTGGCCGTCCGCTGCC
>DBWG01000002.1:9281-19669 GCA_002308635.1 Ruminococcaceae bacterium UBA1244
ACAAGAATTGACTACCTCGCAAACGCAATACAAAATTCGGATGTATATTTTGATTCCGGAGAAAACACATTCAACGTTATTTCCACAGTATTTGGCGGCATGGTCTTCTACGGCGGACTCATCGGTGCTATATTCGCCGCTTTCATCTACTGCAAAGCCGCAAAGGTGGATTTCAGCCTTTATGCCGATATCTTTGCACCGGCTATTCCTCTGTTCCATACCTTCGGAAGAATAGGCTGTGTATTTGCCGGATGCTGCTACGGAATAGAAACCGAATGGGGACTGCACTATCCCGAAACTCACGGCGGCATTGAGACAACAGTTACAAGACTGCCTCTCCCGCTCATCGAAGCCGGCTGCAACCTTATAATAATGGCAGCACTTCTTATCCTCCGGAACAAGAACCTTAAAAAAGGATCTCTCATGGGCATATACTTCGTGTCATACGCTGTTGTAAGATTCGTTGATGAGTTCTTCAGAGGAGACGAGATCAGAGGAAAGCTACTTTTCCTCTCAACATCACAGTGGATAAGCATTTTTGTATTTGCGGCAGGACTCTTTATGATCCTCAACCGCTATGTCCTCAAAAACAAGGACAAGTTCGGCTATCACGTAAAAAAAGGCGAACTGCCCGAAGGCTATATCTGGAACAAATATGCCGGAGCCGTTGCTCCCTGGGAACAGTACAAGCTTAAAGACTATCAGAAGAAGACTGTTCCCGCAGAAGGAGAAGCTTTACCCGCAGAACAGCCTGCCGCTTCTGACGATTCCAAAACCGCTCCGCCATCAGAACAGGATAATAAAGAATGACAAACCGCCGCCGAAAAATCATCGACGGCAGTTTTATTTCAGACAGTTTATTGTTAATTGCCGTATCTTATGATATAATCAGAAAAAACAGATCGGAGATGAGCGGATTTGATAATAAAGGATGACCGCATCGACAACGGCAAGCCATTTGACTGGGGAAGAACTTCCAATGATTATGCAAAATACCGTGACATATACCCGCCGGAATTTTATCGGAAAATACTTGAACTCGGACTGTGCAGGCAAGGTCAGAAAGTGCTTGACCTCGGTACAGGTACAGGCGTTCTGCCGAGAAATCTGTATGATTACGGCGCTGAATGGACTGCTGCGGATATTTCTCCCGAACAGATCAAAGAAGCCGTCCGCCTGTCGGAACAGAACAATATGGATATACGCTATTTTGCTTCTTCCGCAGAAGAACTTGATTTCCCGCCGGAAAACTTTGACCTGATAACCGCCTGTCAGTGCTTCTGGTACTTCGATCACAAAACCATTGCCCCAAAGCTGAATAAATGGCTCAGACCGGACGGAAAACTGCTCATACTCTATATGGCGTGGCTGCCGCATGAAGATACTATCGCAGGAGCAAGTGAAAGACTTGTACTAAAATACAGCCCCAAATGGACAGGCGCAGGCGAGACCGTACATCCGATAGGTATTCCCGATGCCATTACGGAATATTTCATTCCGGTCGGACACGAGGAATTTTATCTTGACGTTCCGTTTACAAAAGAAAGCTGGCACGGCAGAATGAAAGCCTGCCGAGGAGTGGGAGCTTCTCTCAGCAGACCGGAACTTTTAAACTGGGAAAAAGAACACCTTGATATGCTCAAAAATATCCCGCAAAATACATTCACCATAAAGCATTATGCCGCTTATGCACTGCTCAAAAAGAAGTAATAATGCTGTTCATTTGATTAAAATGTATATTCGCTATTGACTTATCACCAAAAAAATTGTATCATATTTTTATGTTTATATATTTTGAGTGGTATGCGAAGCAGGCTCAGGCTTCGTCCCTTTGACGGGATGAGGTCTTTTTATATTCGACGATACTGCTTATCAAAAATCCCGTCACAAACTGACGGCAAAAACGGAGGTCAACAATATGCAGCTCAACGGTTCTGAGATCATCGCTGAATGCCTGATAGAACAGGGAGTCGATACCGTATTCGGCTATCCGGGCGGCGCAGTGCTCAACATTTACGACGCTCTCTACAAATACAGCGACAGGATCACACACATTCTCTCAGCCCATGAACAGGGCGCTTCCCATGCGGCAGACGGCTATGCCCGCACAACCGGAAAGTGCGGCGTTGTCATCGCAACATCAGGCCCCGGTGCAACTAACCTCGTAACGGGTATTGCTACCGCTTATATGGATTCCATCCCGATGGTCGCCATCACAGGCAACGTGTCAAACGATCTTCTTGCTCGTGACAGCTTTCAGGAGGTAGACATCTGCGGAATCACACTTCCCGTAACAAAACACAACTTCATCGTCAAGAACGTTAAAGATCTTGCCAACGTTATCCGCAAGGCTTTCCGCATTGCAATGTCCGGAAGAAAAGGCCCTGTTCTTATCGACATCCCAAAGGATGTTACCGGCGCAGTCTGCGAGTTCACACCCGAAAAGCCCGAAACCGTTGTCAATCCCCTTGTTTCCGGTGCGGCTGATTTTGCCGAAGCGGCAAAGGCTATCAATGCTTCAAAACGTCCGATGATCTATATGGGCGGCGGCGTTGTCAGCGCAGATGCAGAAAAACAGCTCCTTGCTTTTGCAGAAAAGATAGATTGTCCCGTTGCGTCTTCCCTTATGGGACTCGGCGGTTTTCCGTCATCCCACAGGCTCTTTATCGGCACTATCGGTATGCACGGCGGCTATGAAACAGGAAAGGCAACAGATAACTGCGACCTTATCATAACTGTCGGTGCAAGATTCTCCGACCGTGTTGCCGGCGACAGAAACAAATTCGGCAAGGACGCAACTATCATACAGCTTGATATCGACAAGGCTGAGATCAACAAAAACGTAAAAATAGACCATAGTCTTGTCGGCGACCTCAAGGATACCCTTGCAAATCTCACAGAAGCGGTTGACGAAACAAAGCACGATGAATGGAACGCTCAGGTATCCGAGTGGGCAAAAAAATCAGGCGTTACCGAAACTCCAAAGTCCGAAAACTACGCTCATCCATATCATATCATAGAAGCAGTAAACGCTCTCGCATCCGATGATGATATCATCGTCACAGACGTTGGTCAGCATCAGATGTGGGTATCACAAAAATACAAGTTTGAAAAGCCGCGCAAATGGTGTACATCCGGCGGTCTCGGAACAATGGGCTACGGCATGGGTGCCGCTATCGGATCAGCCGTTGCAAATCCCGGCAAGCGTGTCGTTCTCTTTACAGGCGACGGAAGTTTCCACATGAACCTCAACGAGCTTGCTACTGTATGTTCATACGACCTTCCGATAATGATAGTTGTCCTCAACAATACCGTTCTCGGCATGGTACGTCAGTGGCAGAAGCTCTTCTACGGACGCAGATTCTCACAGACCGACCCGCACAGAAAGACCGACTTTGCCGCAGTTGCAGAGGCATTCGGCGTAAAGGGCATGAGGATAATGAACGATGACGATGCAGAGGCAGTTCTTGCCGAAGCATTCTCACTCAAAAAGCCCGTTGTAGTTGACTGCCGCATATCGCCGGACGAAAATGTGCTTCCGATGATACCTCCCGGAAAGACAGTTGACGACATGATTACCGAAATGGAGTGATAAACATGGAAAACAAACAGATCATAAGCCTTCTTGCTCACAATCATCCGGGCGTGCTTCTGAGAATAACAAGCCTTATTTCAAGACGAGGCTTCAACATAGACAGTCTTACCGCAAGTCCTTCGGGAATCGAGGGCTATTCACGTCTTACCGTTCGTATGAGCGGCGACGACAATGAAGTAGAGCAGTTCATCAACCAGATGTTAAAGATAGTTGATGTAAAGAAAGCGGAAGTTCTTCCGGAAGAAACATCCGTTGCAATGGAGCTTGCGCTTGTAAAGGTACGTTCCGACTGCGGGAACAAAAATGACATAATCGCAGTAACATCAACATATCACGCATCTCTTGTAAACATAGGAGACAATTCTCTGACATTCCGTGCATCGGGCACACCGTCACAGATCGACACGCTCATTGAAAGTCTGTCGCCGTTTGGGATAATTGAAATGGCTCGCACAGGCATTGCCGCTCTCGAAAACGGCGACGCAAGTCTGACGGAGCAATAAACTTTCACCGTCAAAACACACGGGTGCAGGGGCTTAGCTCCTGCTGAGATCCAGGACGAGCAGCCCTGGACGCACTCCGCAGAGTGCGAAACTCCTAAAAAAACCGGCTTTGATGATATTTGAAGTATCACCAAAGCCGGTTATTATTTTTCAGACAGTTATCTCAAAACCTGCCCAGCAGGGCATAAAAGGTTTCATCTGTTCAGTCAGACGTGATATCTGACCCGCAGAAAGATCATCCGTGCAGTTAAACACGACCTTAAAATTTGCACTGTCAAACGAAAACGACCCATGTGCATTAAAACTGTCCCTGACCTTTTCCATTCCGGAAATATCAAAATCATTGTTATTGACCGACATTGCGTTTATTACCGCATTTCTCCTGCCGGACAGCGAGGAATCAAGATTCATTCTTCGTATGATATCCTCTCTCACTTCAAGACCCTCGCCCTGTGCAGTGGATACAAAACACTCTCTTTTCAGACGCTCCAGTTCGCCGAAATAAACATCCAGACCTTCGGCATAAGCCATAAGCTCGGCATATATCAGCGTATCCTCCGAAACATCATAAAGTCCTGTTCTTTCAAGGACACTTTTCATTATCTGAAATTCTCCCAAACAGATCACCGCCCGTCTCAGAGACTTCCGACTGTCAGCGTTCCGAGAACAGCCATTGACGCAGCACTGACCGAAGTATCGGATGTTCCCGAAAAGGAATAGTTCGTCACTCCGTCCACCTTTATAACAGCACTCCCAAGAGCCGCCGCCCTAAAATCCTCTCCGACCGACATATCAAGAAAAAATTTTCTTATCACACTTTCAACATCCGACTTTACTTCATTAATGTCATATCCGCTCCTGACCGATATGTTCACGCTGACATTTACAGGGATCGTACCGGTTTTCTGCGTCGAAACGGTAATGCCAAGCGGAGCCTTCTCCGCAAGCAAAGCCGCCGCCGCATTTTTGACATCATCCGAAGGGATAACACCTCTTCCGCCTATCACCACAAACACCAGACCTGCCGTATCAGTAGACGCATAGACCGAAGCCGACTGCACACCCTCAACGCTTTCGGCTGTCTGTCTGAAATATTCAGCGTCCGCCCCGTTCGGTACACTGCGGTAGCTTTCAAATATTCTTTTCCTGAATGTATCGTCGTCCTCGTCATCCGTACCGCCGATAAACGAAGACGCATTATTTATCCTGATACCGACAGAAAAATATGTAACTATAGTCTTTACCCTGTCCGCAGCAATGTTGTACCGCTCGCCGCTGTTTTCCGCTTCACACGCCACCCACGCAAAGGTATCTCCGCTGTATATTTCCGCCTCCTCCGTTGTAACATAATTCAGCGACCCGTCCTCCACTGTGCATACCGTACCAATCGGTATTACAAGGTCAAATTCAAGCGGCATATCAAGGCGAAAAACAAGAAGTCCATCAGCTTTTCTGCCCCTGCGCCTCGAAAGTCCTCTTTGTACCCCGTGAAGATCAAGCTGTGCGCCCGTTGCGGTGTCGGGGAACATCTGCTTTCTCAGCCATTCTATTTCCGATGTCATTGAATATATCTCTCCTGCAAGGACTCTCAGCCTTATTCCGATATCGCTTGCCCTGTCCGCTTCATAGCCTGCAAGCTCCTCAAATTTCCCGCTCATCCGGCTCAGTATCCCTTCATAAGTCTCACTCATCAGCACTCCTCCTTACTTCAACTTCAAACTCATTCCCGTCCGCTTTTATAAACACAAAAACTTCTCCGTCCCTGACAGCAGCTCCCGTCACTTCAACACCGTCAAGAACACCAAGCACTCTCCTTGCCTCCGCCTCGATAAGCCCGCAGGCATTTGCAGAACCCGTATCTATGCTCTGTATCCTGCTGCCAAGAGCCCTGTCATAGAAAAACTCTCCTTCAACAGCCGACAAAAGTATATATATTCTCTGTTTCAGTTCGTCCGTTCCTTCAACAAAGATCATCCTTCCGTTTTCATCGGTATCGAGATCACCGCTAATGTTGATCGCCGTATCCATTTCAGGTCACCTCCAGCTTTGTCCCGTTGATGTATACATCTCCGACAATACGTATTTCACCGTTGTTTTTGAGATGGATATATGAACTCGGAGTATAAAGTATCAGTTCTCCCGGCAGTATACCGTGATCGTTATCACCGATCCTCACCCCGATACAGTACCGTTCACTGCCGTCAGAAATAACAACAGCGTCCTCCATTGCTCTCGGAATATAAGATATCCCTCCCGGAGAAACGATAGAGCATTGTCCCGTACCGTTGGCAGCAGCCGCCGCAACCCTTCTGTCGGCACTGTTGCTTATAAGTCCCTGTCCGCAGCGGACAGTACCTTTTCTTCCGCCGTTCATTTTCTTAGATATCCTCATCACAAACCACCTCAGCTTCAATTCTTGTTTTTTCGCCCGACGTACCGAAGTTATAAATCATCTCCTTTATGCGGTATTTTTTCCTGTCGCCTTCAATTTTCAGTCCGCATCCCGCAGAACACAAAAAACAGCCCCGGCATTCAAGGACAAGTCTTTCATAAGCTCTGCACGAGCTTTCAGTTATTTTCCTTGCATCATTCACAGTCCGGCCACTCCTGTCCGCAAGATCGACATATCTTCTTCTTTTTACTCCGAGCATTACGGCTTTTTTGTTTTCTATCGGCATATCGAAACCGCCGGAAATATTCGTCCTCGCAATTATTTTTGAAACAAGCACACTGTTTCTCAGCTCACGTATTTGTGAAATTACGCAGTCACGGCTCAGATACAGCACCTCGTCACTTTCTTCACCGGAAATGTCAATGACCCCGTATTTATCCACCTTCGGTCTCACACCGGACATGAACCTGCAAAGCGCTTCAAGCACCGACCATTCGCTCATACCCTTTGAAACCGTGAGCTGACCGTTAAAAGCCCTGCCATCTCCTCTAAACCTGTCAAATCCCAGCGGCTCAAAGTGTCTTTTCATAAGAAGCTCCATTGACGGACAGCAATAAACCTGCGGACGAGCCTCATTATCAAGCAGAACTGCCGCAAGACTTCGTGCCGAAACACTGAGCAGCACACCGTTTTTATCCTTTCTGACAGACTGTTCATCAACATAGCCGAAAAAAGCTCTTTCTCCTGCACTTCTTACCTCAACAGAGGAAAGCACAGGAACATCTCCCTTTACCGCAAATGATACGCTCAGTCTGTCGGCAGGCGCATTATATGAAGAAGCTATCGTCACCCTGACCGGACGCTTAAATACCGTGACCTTGCCGTTCACATCCCTTATTATGTACTTCAGCACAAAGCCACCTCTTTTCCTGCGCTCACAGGCACATCCGGTCTTGTCACATCGGGATTAAGCTCCATAAGTGTTTCTATGTCCGTTCCGCTGCCGTAAGAATAGTCCCACATTGTCTTAATTCCGTCAGAAATACATCTCCGGAACTTTTTCACCGTCCTGTTTTCATAGCTCTCAACAAATACAAAGCTGTATTTAATAACGCCCTCAATATCGTCAGCCCTGAATTCAAGCTCCTTAAAGATGGCAAATATCGGTTCCTGCGACGGGATATAAAGAATACCCGTGCCGCCCTTTTCAAATATTTTTTTCAGCTTCCCGAACTGTTCTTCACAGTCATCACCAAAGAATTCTCCTTCGCCGGTTATGACCCTGCCGCCGATACCCATATCACAGACAATATCGTTTTCATTCGGAACCTTCTGCACGGCAGCGGTCCTTTTGTGTGATATTTTTATCATACCGGGATTCACCGGAAAAACAAAATCCCCGAAGCTCATTTTTCCGTTACAATTCATCCGCTTCCTCCTCCGCATCAAGTATCCGCTCATACCTGAGACCGTCATTTCTGATAATGTCCGAAAGCCTTATCATCTCGTCCGTTCCGTCCGCATAGACCTCCGCCGGAAATCCTCTGATATCCGCATTTTCGTCTTCTTTCATACAATTTCCTCCGTTCTCATTCTCAGAGCCGAGATGCTGATGTGTTCCCTGAAACGCTCCTTGTCAGCAGCGGCCTTAAAGTCGTCCCACAAACAGCCCTCAAGAGTAACTTCAATATTCCCGAACACGACCTTAACGGTAAACTGATCCAGATCAAAAAAATTGCAGTTCTCAAAAGGCGCTTCAAAGCGTATCCCGACAAGGTTAAGCTTATATTCTCTCTTTCCCTCTATCAGCGCCAGATCGTTGCTGCAAAAGCAGCTTCTCACTCTGTGAAGCTCCGTCTTTTTTCTCAGCTCGGCACTCTCCGCCTGCAAAAGCCTTCTGCCGTTTATTGTTATAGATACGTCCCTTCCGCAAAGCGTTCTGAAATCATCCAAACTATTCCCTCCTAAACAAGCCGCAAAAGCTCTCTCAGCGAAAACCTCATTACTACTTTATATGCAAAATTCGCCCTGTCGTACATACATTTCTCAACACAGACGGACGTTATCATTTTTGTTTCGTCAAGGTCAAGCAGCGCCCTGCAAACATCCTTTGCCTTTTCCTCACAGAACGCTCCGCCGTATTTTTCATCGCAGAGAACACTCACCGCCATCTTTTCTCCGCCGAACACACCTTCGTCATATCCCAAAAGATAGTTCAGCTTGTCAGAAGTTTCTCTTTCAAAGCACACAATGGGTCTTTTTATCGGGAACGGTATTTCACGTCCCGCATCAGCCCTGACAAGATCAAATCCGTCCATGTCTTCAACAAGTCCAAGCCTTTCCATCATCTCAGAAATAAAATCCTCGTCCACCTTATTCCTCCTCAGTCATTTTTCTCAGGATCGCTTTTATATACCCTCCGAGTCTGCACGAATACTCATCCTTCCACACGAGCATATAGCGGTTCTTGCCGTCGCTTACCGCACTTCCATATTCTGCTCCGTCCAGAAGCTCTCTTCCGCAGAACATGAGATACCTGTTGATCTCCGTTCTGCCTTCGCTTTTGGTTTCGTTTCCGCCCCAGAGATCATGCGAATATCTTAACGGATAAATAACCGCATATCCTTCTCTTGCATCCGGCCCATTTTCGACAAACACCCTGTACCCTATCTTTCTGAAAGAACTTTCAAATGCCATTATTTTTCCGTCCTTTCAAAAACAAAATCACCGTCGGCATCCATTCCCAATCCGGCAAGGGCTTCTTTATACAGCCGTTCCGCATAGGCAAGTCTGTTCTCACTGTTTTTTTCGGTTATCTCTCCGATCCTTATTTCCTTCGTACCGCCTTCTGTCATAGACCAAAGGATAAAGCGGTAATAAGAAAGAGCTGCGGCGGCAAACTCAGCCTTGCCGCCGTATTCTCTTCCGGTGTCCATACACAAACGCCTGATGTGTTCAGCAGAGACCTCACACAAAAAGCGGTACGGACAGACCTCTTCCTCCGAAAGTCCGGACAGTCCGGCGAATATCTCAACGACTTTTTCAATATCCACCGTCATACCTCCCGTCAGGCAAGTATTTTTGAAGCGTCCTTATAGATCTTCGCAAATCCTGCAATACAGCTTATGGAAGCTCTTTCAAGCTGTCTGTCGATAAGCTTGTCCGCATCGGTGATGATACCCCCGGACTGCACCATTTCAAGAGCGCAGTTCCTGTCAAGTCCGATGATCTTTCCGGATACCATAGACGGTATATGCAGGAGATTTGCACCAAGAGGAGTTATCATCTTGCCTGTACCCTGAAAAGCAAGACCTGCCTGAGAATCCTTCATCTCAGTAAGAGCAAGCAGCTTCTGCATCATATCAGTAGGCGCAAGCATCGTATTAAGCTCATAGGGAGTGAGTCCTGCCCAGAGATCAATAAGATCGGCGTATGTAAGGGTATTTGCGGTAGTCAGTGCAACAGTTGAAGCGGCATTGTTGTTGCCGTCGCCGTTGATGATGACATCCACAGCATCCTTGAGCTGTTCTCTTGCGATATTCGCACCGATCTGTCTGAGAGTTACGGTAAAGAGATCAAGACGATGATACTTTACCGCCTCATAGGAAGCCGCAAGCAATCTGCCTCGCTTAGTCAGCTTTACAAGATTATCGCTTGTTCTGATATTTGTCACAGGAAGCGACGCACCTTCCGCAACAGGAGCGGGCGCACTTTCGCTTGTGATCGGGTCAGCGGAAACCGAACGGTAGTCAAGTCCGTTAATGACTGTTTTTGCCGCAACGATATCTTTCAGATGGTCAGCGCTTTCCATACCTTTTTTAACGGCTCTTGCAACATACTCAGGGAAGAGCGCCGCAGAATTGGAATTCTCAAAAAACTTCTGAACGCTGTCTGAATG
>DBWG01000002.1:19706-30909 GCA_002308635.1 Ruminococcaceae bacterium UBA1244
TTGAGCTGTCTCTGAAAAGCGTCAAGACCTTCAAGCTCGCTGCCCTTGTAATTTTCGGACGGGTCAAGCTCTTCAAGGATCTCCGTAAGTGAACGTCCGGTATTGTACATACCCTTCTCCAGTTTTATTGAATCATAAAAAGACATAGTTTTTCCTCCTTATAGTTATCAAAGAATTATTCCGGCAGTACCGGAAGCCGAATCAACATATACCACAAGATATTCTCTGCCGTTGGTAGTGTCCACAGTGACCTTTCTAGNNNNTGCTGCTTAAAGCCGATGGTAAGAGTCCCGCTGTAAGGAACTTTTACATAACCGCCGGTCTGAACTGCCGCAATGCCGTTCCTCACACCGATACAGATACCGCAGAAAGCACCGCTCGTAACTGCCTCGACCTTACCGTTTGCCGACATAGCCACAGGCTTTCCCGCAGCCACACCGCTTGCCGCCTCAAAGGTTGCTACCTGCTGACAAAATCCATCAATAGAAATACTCATCTTTATTTCCTCCTTAAATATTTTTATAAATCGTATTTTTGCTGCCTGAATTTACGGCAGTATTTGATCTGCAAAGCTGGGGCTTTACCGGAAGTATCTCCGAAGCCTTAGCCTCAAATGCCTTCCTGATCTCGTCAAGCTGTCTCACGGAGAGCGTTTCCGAGATACAGTGTATCGTCTCGCTGCCTATCTCCGGAAAGACTACCGCACAAAGCCCCTTAACCTCTCTGAGCAGGCTGTCACGATAGAATTCCCCGTCAGCCGCCTTCTTTTCAAGGCTCCTGAAACGTCTGACAAGCTCTTTAAGTTCATCCGCCGAGAAGCTCTGTTCCTCACCGGCAAAAAGCTTTTTTTCAATATCCAAATGAATTCCTCCTTTTTCTTTTCGTGGATCACTTTTCATACCCGAAAGTCTGACAGTTTTTTTCATCACATCCGAATCGCCTTTCATGCCGAGACCCTTTATCACGCCCGCATTTTTCTGAGCAGGCACAGCGACAAAGGACCATTCATAAGCGTCAGCCGGATCATCAAGCACCGCATAGCACAGCCTTCCTGCGTATTTTCTGCCCTTGATATGGTCACATCCTGAGATATCCTCTCCGCAGATCGAGCATATACGCTTTTTGACCGCACATCCGACACTCACCTCTTTTTTTATACCGCTGTCAAGCGCAAGAATAAGCTCTTCACTGCCCTCACTTTTCGGCATATAAGCTCTTGCACAGAGCCTTTTATATTGTCTGCCGTCAGATGTCAGCTTTCCTTCGGGAGCTTCGACCCTGCATGAAAAGATCCTCGCACTCTGGTTGCTGCTTTTCGGGTCATGGTCGGCAACACCCGTCACACCGACATAAAGCTTGGAAAGCTTCTCCAGCGCCTCGTCAGAGAATCGCTCAAAGTCCCTGTCGATCTCGTTGTCGCACAGCACCACCGAAAAAGCATAGATATCATCCTCTCCAAAGCTTCTTCTTGTAAAGCGGTTGATAAGTTCAAGTTCGTTCTTATCCAAATTATCACTCTCCTTCTTTTGACTCTATAGCCTGCGCCTGAGCATTGAGAAGTCTTGCTCTTGCAAGCTCCACCTCATCCTGAAGATTAATGTTGTCCCATTCTATCGAATAGTCTGTTTTCAGCCCGTTCAGCTTCATCCACATATCACATATTCCTCTGATACTTTCTTCGAGAATCCTTCTGTAAAACTCCATTTCACTTGTAAGGATATCCGCCTGCTGAGCGGACATTCTTTCCGTAGACGACCACGAAAGCCCCAAAAGGAACGGCGGGATAGAAAACTTCGACAATATCTGTTCCAGAATAAGTCTCACAGGCACCTGACTGTCCGGTATCTGATTTTCAGCGCCGATGACCTTTATGCTCACATCCCCGACAGAAACAAAATCCTTTGGTTCAGGGCTTTTCATAGCCTTGCTCCATTCGGAAGCGATCTGAGCGGCTCTGTCCTTTGTAAAGCTTCTGTCGTTTTCACCGGGCTTATAAGAAACAGCAAAACGCACATTTCCGACTCTGTCCCAGTTAGTGCCGAGAGCATGGAATATCTTCACAAGAAGTTCTCCGACAAAAGGCAGACCTCTCAGAAGCGATGTTCCATAAACGCATCCCGGCTCATTCATAAGCGTACTGCACAGGATCAGTGACGGATAATCCACCGGTTTTTTTTCGCCGTTCCCGTCAATAGTAAATATCTGCACATCAAGGGGATTCTTCCCCGCACAAAGCTCCACGTCATTTAAAGACGCATTATAAAGAGCCGCAATTTTCTTTCCGCTGCCGTCAAGGACTATCTCCCCGACAGAAGTACCGTATGTAAGGAGCTGATCGAGAGTTGATGACAAAAAGCTGTCAATACCTCTTCTTGTCCCGTCAACACGGACATTTCTGAGAAAGGAATTGATCTCATCCTCTGTTTGTCTGTCCTCACATCTTACATTGAAGCTGCCCAAAAGCCTTATGAGCTTGCATATTGCCGCATCAATTATCGGCACATTTCTTCTCAGCAAACGGTACAGTCTTCTTTCACACAATGCGGTTTCCTTCGTACCCCAAAGGCTGTACGATCCCCATTCATAACCGTCGCTCACGGCGGTCTGAACGGTCAGTTCATCATTTTTCTTTTTCTTCTTAAACAGGTTCATCAATACACCTCACTTTATAAAAAACGCCGCTATCTTTCCGCAGCGAATGCAACAGGAAATTCCTCGTCCCTGTCAAGAACTGTCGCAACAAAATAACGTATGTCATCCATCGCATGATCGTTCTCCTTAACAGGGATATCCCTTCCTCCGCTCTCCCAGCGGTAAAGCCCGAATTCCCTCACCGCATCACAGCAGCACCGGCATATACGGATATTCCCGCTTTTAAGTGCGCTGCCTGTCTGACGTATGCCGTCAATAACATGGTTCAGTGCGGGTATCACTCTGTATTTCCCGTGACGCTTTATTACCTCGATAAAGCTTGCCGCAGACGGGTCAACAACGATATTCGTGATCTCCCTGTCCCCGATAAGCTCACACAGACCGTCATAATGCTCCTCGTCGGTTCTTGAAATGCCCTCTCTCCTTGAACTGTAGTAATACTCGTCTATCCTGTACCAGCACCCGCCGTATCTGCCCCACAGCCCGAACGAAGCCGGATTCACCGTACCGTAATCGCACGAAACGGCATATTCATCAGCCTCGCCGTCAGGAACATCAAAGAGCATATTTTCCTCGGACATGAACGGATAAACAAGCCCCTCGTTAGCGCACCACTTTCCAAGAACAAACCTGTCATAAAAGCTGCCGGAATACATTCTCCTGTACCTTTCCAGCATCTTCTTTGAAAGCGACGGATTATCGTCCATAACGAAATGATAATAGCAGAGATTTTTTTCCTCTCTCTTTGCGACCCACTCCCTGTAGAACCAGTGCTGAGGATATTCGGGATTGCAGTTGAACCACAGCTTTGAACCTTCCAGTGAACACCTCGCAACAGCCTGTTCCACAAACGATCTCGGCATCAGAGCCGCCTCGTCAAGCATCACTCCGCCGAGTGTCATTCCCTGAATAAGTGCCGCCGAACTTTCATCCCTTCCTCCGAAAAGATAAAAGGCATTTTTTCTTCCGCCGCAGGAGACATAGAACAGATTTGAGGACAGCTTTTCGTCCACGTCAAAGCCTATCTCCCTCAACGCCGTCAGCAAAGGAGAAGCCACATTTCTTTTTACCGAACGGATAGTTTTCCCGCATATCGCAAAGCTTACTCCGTCACATTGAAACATCGCCCACGACACAAACGACACACTCATACACAAGGTCTTTCCGCTTCTGACCGCCCCATCACAAATTATCCCGTCACAGCCGGAATTTTCTTCTCCCGGCACCCACCACCTCAGAAGCTCGGTCTGTTTTTTTGAAAACGCAGTCCAGCTCATTCCTCCTTATCCCCGCTTTCACTTTTCAGGTTTTGGATACCGCCGACAAGTGCCTTGTAGAAATCCGAAGATCCCTTTTCGTCCTCACGGTCATACTGCTCTAACTTTTCAAGAGCCTTGAGACGGTCGAAGAATTTTATTTCCATAGCACCTTCCTTCGGCCTTTTGATCTCTGCGACATTGAACAGGTCATAGCTGCCGCCGTTTTCAGAAAAGGACTCATTTTCAAACAGCAGCCTCACAGCATCGTTCACACTTCCGAAAGCTATCTTTTCATAACCCGCATAAGCTCTCTGACGTGCATTTCTGAATCTCTTTTCATACAGCCTTCCGATCTCGCTGTTTATCTCGTCTCTCGACAGCAAAACATTCCCCGCTTTTTCAGGTGCTTCATATCCTGCCGCCGCTGCCGCTCTGACCGGATCACCGGAAGCAGCATACAGCTCACAGAATCTTTTTTCTCTCAGGCTGAGCTTTCCGTTTTTTCTGCTCATGCTCATAACCTCCTTTCACCTATACCCGCATACGCAAAAAAATTCGACTCCCGCAGGTCGAATTTTCACAAAGATAATAAAAATAATTTTTTCTCATTATATTCATTGATGTATTTTGTGTAATAAATATAAAAAATAAAAAAAATCGGATAAAATTTATATATAATTCTATTAAAGAAAAATACCGTACTAAAAAAATAGTAAACTAAAATTAAGATAGGGGCAGTGTTTCCCCTACGGAATAAATCAATATTAAAGAAAGAAGGTACGAAAATGACAATGAAGAGAAACATCTTCCGAAAATCAGCATCCCTGTTCATGTCGGCATTGCTGTCACTGTCGGTATTTTCGGTCGCATCAACGCTGAACGTCACAACCGTCAGCGCTGTGTCATATTCCGAAATGTCGGCTCTCGACCAGTACGCATACAGCGGGGATGACCTCGGAGCAACCTATTCAAAGACCTCCACCACCTTCAAGGTGTGGGCGCCAACAGCTTCAAAGGTACAGATCAAGCGCTACACCACCGGAAGCGACGCCGAATCAGGTGCGGCAGTCATCGAGACCAAGGACATGACAAAGGGCAGTCAGGGTATATGGTCAATAACCATCTCCGGCGACCTCAACAAAACCTACTACACCTACCTCGTCACAGCCAACGGCGTTACAAACGAGACCGTTGACATCTATGCCCGCACAACCGGCGTAAACGGCATGAGAGGAATGGTAGTAGACCTCGACAGCACAGACCCTGCCGGCTGGGAAAACGACAAACGTGTCGATTGTCCCAACCAGACCGACGCTATTATCTGGGAAGTACACGTCCGTGACTTCTCCGCATCCTCAGACTCCGGCATGAAGAACAAAGGAAAGTTCCTTGCCTTTACAGAAACAGGCACAACCGTAAACAGTGACGGCGTTCACCCGACAGGCATAGACTATCTTGCCGATCTCGGCGTAACTCACGTCCACCTTCTCCCCGCCTTTGACTTTGACGGCGGCATCGACGAAACAAAACTCAGCACCGACCAGTTCAACTGGGGTTACGATCCCGTAAACTACAACTCACCCGAAGGTTCATTCTCCACCGACCCGTATCACGGCGAGGTAAGAATAAACGAGTTCAAGCAGATGGTTCAGGCTCTTCACAACAAGGGCATCGGCGTTGTACTTGACGTTGTTTATAACCACACCTACGGAAAGAACGACTGGTTCGACTTTACCGTTCCGGATTACTACTACCGCCAGAACGCAAAGGGCACACAGTCCAACGGCTCAGGCTGCGGAAACGAAACAGCTTCCGACCGTGCAATGTTCCACAAATACATGATAGACTCCATCGTCTACTGGGCGCAGGAATATCACCTTGACGGCTTCCGTTTTGACCTTATGGGTCTTCACGACTGCGACACCATGAACGATATCAGAGCGGCTCTCGACAAGATCGACCCCGATATCCTCATCTACGGCGAACCCTGGACAGCAGAAACAACTACCTGCCCCAAACCCACAGCCGTACAGGGCAATATGAAGCTTGTTTCCACCGACATTTCAGCCTTCAACGATAAAGTCCGTGACGCTATAAAGGGAAGCTGCTTCAATGCGGCAGATCCCGGCTTCATTCAGGGCGCAGGCTTTGAAGAGGCTCTCAAGTCCAGCATCCAGGCAAGCACAGGCACAGGTCAGTGGTCAAAGCAGCCTTCACAGACTGTTACATACACCTCAGCTCACGATAACTACACCCTCTACGACAAGCTTGTATTCTCCTGCAAGGGCGGCTCAGGCTACGGCAACCGCTATGACGACCTTGTTGCAATGAATAAGCTCGCCGGCGGCATAATCCTCACCTCTCAGGGTATGTCCTTCTTCCAGGCAGGCGAGGAATTTGCCCGTACAAAATACGGCGACCACAACAGCTATAAATCCCCGACATCCACCAACCAGCTTGTATGGTCAAACACCAAGACCTACGCAGACCTTCTTGCATACTACAAGGGTCTTATCCAGATCAGAAAAGCATATTCACCGTTCCGTGACCCAACCAACACCTCAAACGGCACTATCTATTTCTCATGGGCAAATTCAGGCTTCCCGTCAGGCGTTGTTGCCTTTACAATGTATAACAAGCTCAATCCCGACACCGAATGGGACTATGTCGCAGTTCTCCACAACTCAAACAGCTACTCACAGACCGTTACCCTCATGACCTACGACGGCAAGACCCTTCCTTCACAGTGGACTATCATCGCTGACGGCTCCACCGCAGGCATCGAGTCTCTCGGCACAACAGGCAGCACAGTTACAATCCCCGCACGTTCAACAATGGTACTCGTTGACAAGACAAGCTTTGACAGAACCGTCATCTCAGCCGGCGGAAAAGTAACCGTCAACCACGTTATCAAGTCCAGCTCCACCACCTACAAGACCGAAACTCTCAAGGGCAAGGAAGGCACATCCTATACTACCTCTCCTCTCAGCGAACTTACAAGCAACGGCTATACAGTAGCATCTGTTTCCGGTCAGACAACCGGCACCTTCACAAAGGCAGGTACAACAGTAACCTACTACTACGAGCTTGATACCACAAAATACGCATCCATAACGGTAAAATATCAGGATGCCGAAACAGGCGCTTCAATAGCTCCCGATGACGTTCAGTCCAAGCTTATCGGCTCCACATATTCCGTAAGCCCCAAGACCGTCAAGGGCTATGAATGTGACACAGGCCTCACCTCAAACGCCAGCGGTACAGTCGCTCAGGGCGGCACTACCGTAATATTCAAATACCACGAAGCCGAATCAGAAACTCTCAAGATTCACTACTATAACTCCAACGGCTGGTCAACAGTCGCTATGTACGTCTACACCGAATCGGGCACAACGGCAAAACAGCTTTCCGGCGCATGGCCCGGAACAGTAATGACCGCTGAAAGCGGCGGCTGGTATGTCGGCACGGTAGACTATGACGACACGGCACTCTTTATCGCAAACAACAACAATAACGGCTCACAGGATCCCTCCGGCGTAGGCACATCCGGCTACAGCGTCAGCGGCGAGGTCTGGATAAAGGGCGGCAAGGTATATCAGGGCGGAAAAGTAAACGTCCGCTATGTCGATCAGGACAACAATGTTCTCGGAAAAGAAACTCTCACCGGCATTGCCGACGGAACAACAACTTACACCACCTCCGCAAAGACCTTCACAGGCTATGAGCTTGTTACAACTCCCACAAACGCTTCCGGACTCTTCACCGCAAGCGACATCACAGTAACCTATGTTTACAAGCTCACCTCCCCCGTTGATCCCCTTTCAAACGATTCCTCAATGACACCTGCATCCATAAAGCTCGGCAGCTCCGCAACAGTCACCTGCGCTGCATCAGGCGGAAAGACCTCCTATCAGTACAAGGTAGCATACAAGGGCGCCTCTGATTCCTCCTATACAACCGTTCAGGACTACAGCTCAAACACCTCCGTAAAGGTCACACCAAAAACCGAAGGCACATATTCAGTAGTCGTAACCGTAAAGGACAGCGCAGGCACAACAAAGGAAAAGTCATTCTCTCTCACCGTTACAGGCGATGACCCCGAAACACTCGAAAACAACTCAACTATCTCTTCAAAAACCATCACCCTCGGCAGCAGCGTCAAAGTAACAGGCGCAGCCTCCGGCGGAACAAAGCCCTATCAGTACGCCGTATACTACAAGAAGGCTTCTTCTTCAAGCTATACAACAGTACAATCCTACAGCACATCATCTTCAATAGAAGTCACTCCGACTACTGCCGCCACCTACGATATCAGAGTAAAGGTCAAGGATTCCGCAGGCACAGTCAAGACCAAAGACTTCACCGTAACAGTTTCCTCCTCAGGTGTTACAAATACCTCAACAATAAGCTCCACCAGCATCTCTCTCGGCAGCAGCGTTACAGTAACGGCTTCTGCAAAGGGCGGCAAATCTCCATACAAGTATGCAGTATACTACAAAAAGACTTCTTCCGATAACTATTCCGAAGTGCAGGCATACTCCACCACAAGCACAATTAAGGTAACTCCCACAACCGCAACAACTTATGATGTCCGTGTCAAGGTCAAGGACAGCAACGGCACTGTTGCAAAAAAGGACTTTACCGTCACCGTCAAAAAGGCAGCTCTCACAAACAACTCCACTATCGGCAAAACAACCATTTCTATCGGCGACAGCATTACCGTAACTGCAGCGGCTTCCGGCGGCGCATCACCCTATAAGTATGCAGTATATCTCAAAAAAGCTTCCTCAGATAACTACTCCGAAGTAAGGGGCTACGCAACAGGCACAAGCATCAAGGTCACTCCTACTGCTGCGACAGCATACAACATCCTCGTCAAGGTCAAGGACAGCAACGGCACAATAGCAAAGAAGACCTTCACTGTTACCGTAACAACTTCCCCCGTAAACAAATACACCATCTCATCCACCTCCATCACTCTCGGTCAGGATATAACCGCAACGGCTGAAGGTCACACGGGCGTATCTCCCTTTAAGTATGCAGCATACTACAAAAAATCCACCGATGATTCCTTCACCACTCTCCAGGGCTATTCCACAACCAACAAGTTCATCTTTACTCCCCAGACCTCCGGCACATACATCCTCCGCATGAAGATCAAGGATTCAAAAAACAGCATAGTATCAAAGGATTACAAGATCAATGTTTCCGCACCAACAGCATTTACTAACCTTGCATCCATTGACCGCTGTGTTATCAGTCTCGGAGAAACTGTCACCGTAACAGCCGGCGCAGTAAAGGGAACAAAACCCTATCAGTATGCAATATCCTACAAAAAAGCAAGCTCCTCCTCCTACACAAGCGTACAGGGCTACAGCACAAACAAAACTGTCACCATCAAGCCCAAAACAGCAACAGACTATAACATCCTTGTAAAAGCAAAAGACGCTTCCGGAACAATGAAGTCCAAGACATTCACTGTCACCGTCAAATGATCACAAGAACCTCCTTTAATACAAAAAGCGCATCCCCGATATTTTTCGGGAATGCGTTTTTTGTTATCCAAATATTATCTCATACAATTCTTCAAACCGCTCATCGTCACAATTGCGGTTCTTCCTTCCTCCGTGAACCTCAACAAAGCTCATCCCAAGCTTTTTTATAACTCTCCTTGAAGCCTCGTTTTCGCTGTCACATTCGGCAATGAATCTTTTCAGCCCCATCTCCCTGCGGAAAAGCTCTATAAGTCCCTCTGCGGCTTCCAGAGCAAAACCTCTTCCTCTGTATTCCTTTCTTATCAGCCACCCAAGCTCTCCCCTGTCATAATTTCCGTCAAAATACATCGAAACTATTCCCGCATATTCATCTCCGAACATAACAACAAATTCATAATAATCAGGACGTTCCTTTTGAGACTCCCTCACCGCCGCATCAAGAAATCCTACAGTTTCCTCATACGAATCCTTCGGAAAAAACACCATCATCTTTATGTATTCCCTGTCCGTCACAAAACCTGCTATCCCGTCTGCATCGCTGACAGCCGCCTGCTTTATCATCAGCCTTTTTGTTTTTATTTCCATATCATCCACCCCGACCTATATCAAAAAATACATGACCTGTATGATTATACAGCATTTTAACAGCTCCGTAAAGACTATCTTGTATTTGTCATCTTGAAATACAGCTCAAACAACTGTATAATAAAACTGTAATATAATATCGGGAGATGATCCAATGTCGTGGTCAGACAAGCTCAACGGCTTCTGGAAAGAGGGCTACCACTATTATCTTGAATTCAATAATGAAAAACTCACAGTACGCAACTACCGCAGAGAGATAGCCATTGAAACTACAGTATCCTATGACTCCGAAGCCCTTGACAGCGGCAAAAGAACAATAATAACCCTTGCCGACAATGTCCTTTCCCGCACATGGGACGGAGATATGATGACAGAGATCAAGGAACTCGCCTATGAAAACGGCGAACTGAAAATGCTTTATTACTACACAATCATGGGTGAAACACTCTATACCCTGAAAAAAGTCAGTCACGGACCCTTCGATCATATACGCATCCTTGACGATGAATACATCGAAAAACTGCAGGGCGAATGGATAAAATGGTCGGAAAATCCGTCTCCGCAATATACTGTAACTCTCAGAATAAAGGACAGAAAGCTCTGCTTTTTTGATGAAAAATATGAGCCGTTCCATGCCGTGAGCTATTCCTATTGTCCCGAAAAGGTATATCTTGTCCCTGCAAACCTGACTGACGACAATTTCCGTGGATATACAAAGGTCGAGGTTCTGCCGGATATGCTCACCACAACTATGATGGTCTGTGACGCAAGTATGCCGTTATACGTTTTTGCCCGAAAAGATAAGCTTGACAGTATAGAAGTACCCTCTGCCGCAAAAAGACCGATGGTAAACACAATGCAGTACAATCCTCCGCCGGCTGACCTGAAAAACAGCTTTGTAGGGATGATGAGGCTCGGTTCTCAGGAAACTGCCCATAATTACGATATCCCCGATGAAGGTTTCAAATTTTGTCCCGAATGTGGCTACAACAATTCTGACGGACTAAGATTCTGTCCGGAATGTGGAAACCAACTGAAAAAATAGAAAAATAAAATCAGCACATTCCTTTTGGGAGTATGCTGATTTTTTGTTTGTCATTCGCTGAGCTGTTTGCTGAGGAATGCCGAAGCAGCCTGCAGCAGCTTAGTTTCGGATTCAGTTGGAGGAGTGTGCTTTTCATCGGATATCATCATTACCGCACCTGCAAGATC
>DBWG01000003.1:0-3745 GCA_002308635.1 Ruminococcaceae bacterium UBA1244
CAACCGGCCGCCCAATATGGGCGGCCGGTTGCGTGTTTGTGTTTTATTTTAGCAATTACCACACCTATTGTCCGGTATTAATTGAGATCATTCTCATCTTCCTTATCAGGCATAATCTTTGGCTCAATATATCCGCTTTTAAGCGACTTATAGCAAACGAAGCTCCAAACGCCAACTGCGCCAAACGATAATGAAGCAGTTCTGCCTGCAAATACAGCCGCCAATATGATCACGACTATAAAGGCATCAATCAGTGTAATGATAATAGCAGTTTTGGGAGACACCGGTTTTTTTCTTATCCCATATCTGTATATCCAAATAGGAATTGGGTGAATAAGAGCGGTCATAAATAATTGTAAGATAACAATCACAGGCTCTGTTTCTTTGGAAATTTGTTCTGTTTGATTTTGCTTCTCGATGGTTACGTTATCTTCAGATATCACCTGTTGAGATTCTTCGTTTTCATAACTCGGATATTCCGCACTCGTAACTAAAGCTAAAAAGTCTTTATAGCAATTCGAGCCCTGATCAGCATTTGTTTGAAAAGAAAAAACATACCCGTACTCTACCCTGATAAGATACGTCATTTTAACTTCAAGCTCTATCCCATAGTACTGCGCTTTTGTTGTCTGCTCAAATTCAAAGTATTCTTTACCGCCATAGCTCTTCTCTTTTACATTTGCCGAGTCAAATCCCATCATTTCTGCTATCTCCCCTGTGGTAAAAGCAGAATTGTTAAGTTCGCTCCTTTGCGCTCTTTTTTCAGATTCTGGCAGTATGGTCCAAGCGTCAAAGCCTCCGTAGAAAATCGAAATGCCTTTTTGCGAATTTGAAACAAATTTCGCACTCAAAAATTGTCTCTCTTTGCTGAATTCCTCCTGCGTCCACTCTGCAGGAACCGTAAATTTCACTCCCGTGTCAGTATCAACGTATTGAAAAGCTTGATGTTCGCCCGAATCGTTGTTATAAGACGCCGACGCCGTAAAAGCGACGCTGTCAACTATTCCTTTAATGATTTTTTCCTCTGAAGAATCAAGCTTTCCATCAAATGTTTTTAAAGTTATAGTTATTACTTTGCTGTTATAAATTGTAAAATACTCTAATCCATATGATGTTGTTTCATTATTGTTGTATTGCTTAAAGTTTATCTTAAGGAACTTAGCCTGTGGGTGATCGTAAGTCTTGTAACTAATTATCTGGGCTCCAATGCTTTCAAAGCTTTCTTTAGCAGAATTGATTATAGATTCAATCATCAAATCGCTAAGGTAAGCCAGATTTGTGAATGGACTATCGCTCTGCGCAACAATTATTTCATCTTTCCAATCTCTTTCAATTGCGTCTATGTATAAACTATTTGCTTTCATAATGTTGTCCAGCGAGGACTTCGTGAGTCCAAATTCCTCAAACATTGGGTCATTTCTTGGCGTATCTCTTGTAAAAACAGCATAATTATCCGGTATGTCGAGGTTGAATTCTAATTCTTCAAGTTTCCAGTTAGTTTTCGCCTGTTTTGCGCTTGCCAGTGGCGAAATCAAACTTATGCAGATAATAAATAAGATCAATGAAATTACGTGTTTCATTAAGGTTCGCCTTCTTTAAGCAGTTTAATTATGCTAATACACTTCGATAAAGTGCATAAAAGCTGTTATACAGTATTATGTTATGTTTAGATAATATCATACCGTGCATTGCAAGTCAATATAATAGCTCCCTTTCTTAAAATTTGAGCAGTAATCGCATCACGCTCTCGTTGTGCTGTAGCGCTTAATCAGCGATGAAAATTCTAAATGGTCCGGCGTCCGGCCCCTGAATATTAAACATGCCCTTATCAAGATAGGAGGAACAGTATTCGAGCTGCTTTTCCGCCCATTGGATAAATATCTCGTAAAGATAGGCGATCTCGTATCGGTGTTTATAGGCAAAGTCGGTTATGTTATCATTCATCTCACGCCACGTTTTAGAATCTAAGCCTTTTTCCAGCGTTCCCACGTTAAAGCTTTTTATATATTTTTCAAGCTCGGGGTTGAAGGTATCTTTAACTATCATTTTCTTCGCTTTTTTGAGCCGTTCTACTACTTCTCTTACCGCTTCCGGTGGGATATGGTTTGGAATGTTATGGTATCTTTTATAAAAATATGGGTAGACGTCCTTGAAAAACGGAAGGATATACGTGGCCGTTCCTTCTCTGAGCTTCAAGCCGGAGATCGTTTCAGGGTCATAGTCACGAGGGTCCGGCACTCTGTGAAAGAGAATGTCTAAATCATTGTTTTCTATATCACCGTAATGCACGGTGAAAACCTGCCGCTTTTGCCACTTTGTTATGTGCACGCTGCCTACTATTCGGTCCGCAGGGTTTGGAAACGCTTCGACCATTTCAGTAAAGCTCATACGCGAAAACACTTCTTTCCTGTCTCCATAAGGGCAGTCCTTGAGCCATTTGTACGCCTCTTCAACGCTCATTCTGCCGATAAGCTCGGCTTTTGCTTCTCCGTCCTCCCAGCAACCAATCATATTCGAATGCTTTTTATAGCCTTCGAGTACGAACATTATACTGTAATCTTCACCCGATACCGTAAATGCTCTGTCCTTGTATGTCAGCTTTTCTTGATTATTAAGATTTCTTTTCAGATAATCGCAAAAATCCCGGACTCTGTCTACAAATGCTTTCTTCGGAGACTTCTTAATGGTGACAACGCAGCAGGAAGTTTTGTATCCGTCCTTTTGCCGGTCAAATACCCTTCTTATTTTCCAAACCGGCTTCATGGCCTCAAGAATGAGATTAGTGAAGAATTGCTCACGGTTCGTATGGTCAATCAAAGTTTCGTCAAGCAGATTCCTGTAGATCGTCCTTCCTGTTTCTGCATCGTATAAAGCAAGCTCCATTGCCAGCACAAGAATGAGAATATTCGGAAACACATCGCGGATTACATCAAAGGACGTCGCTATATATACGTACTCCTTCGGTCCGTAATCTCCGGGCGTTTTTAGGACGATGGCCTTGCACTTGCGTCCAACCCAACTCCTTATAGACTCTGTTACGTATTCTAAGTCAAAATGGCTCATATAGTCCGCCGCTTTAGGAGATAGATAGCCATAAGGATCGCTCAGAACTCTATTAACGTAGTCAATATGTTCTTGATCGGCAGGCTTGTAGAGAAATAATCGATACCGCATATTTGACGCCTCCCCAATTCTTTTCAGATATTATTATACACTGTATAGATCTGCCTGTCATGGAAAAAAAGATACGAGCCGCTAAACGCCGGTTTCTTCGACGATTAGCGGCTCGCTTTTTTCAGCCCTTGACAGAGCCTGCTGTCAGGCCGTTTACAATGTATTTCACGAGGCAGAAGTAGAGAATGACTATCGGTATCGCTATGAACACGGAGCCTGCGGCAAAGCGGGCAAAGTGCGTTTCGGGAAGGTTGAACAGACCTACGGCTACCGTCCACGTATCCCTCTCCTTCAGAAGGAGCTTCGGCAGGAGAACGTCGCTCCATGGCCAGGCGAACTGAGTCAAAACGGTGTAGACTATCATCGGCTTTGACAGCGGCAGAGTTATCTTGGTAAAGATCTCAAGATTCGTCGCTCCGTCGAGCCTTGCCGCCTCGAATATCGTATTCGGTATCGAGTCGAAATACCCCTTCTGCACCATATATCCGACTGGGGTCGTGGCGGCGTAGAGGAATATCAGTGATTCAAGTCTGTTTATAAGGCCGAGCTGCGTCATAATTATGTAAACAGC
>DBWG01000003.1:3806-4983 GCA_002308635.1 Ruminococcaceae bacterium UBA1244
TTGAAGCGGAAGCGGCTCATAACGTAACCCGTAAGCAGAACGAGGATCGTTCCGAGAATGCAGCTCACGGAAGAGACGTAGAGGGTGTTGAAAAACCACGTTTTATACGGATAGAGGCCGTTTACGTCGTCGGAAAACAGGTCGATGAAGGTCTGGAAGCTGAACGCCTGCGGGAAAAAGCCCTTGAAGTCGTAAAGGCTGCCCGTTTTGGAGAGCGAAGCGAGGATCAGCCAGAGGCACGGGAAAAGAAACACCGCCGACATTACTATGAGGGCAAGGTAGGTAAAGAAATGGTCCGACGCCCTGCGGAGAGTGAGTTTTTTTCTTCTCATTGATAGGTATCCTCCTCTTTAAACGCAGCGGAGCGGACGTAAACCGACAGGGATACAGCCGCCGTTATCAGGAAGATCACAAGGCTGATCGCGGCTCCGATAGAGTAATAGTTATTATCGACCGACAGCTTATACAGCCAGTTTATCAGAAGATCGGTATCGCTTGCGAGGAAGTAGTCCGCGTAGTTTGATATAACGCCTCCGCGCAGGAAGAAGAAGATGCCGAAATTATTGAAGTTTCCGACGAACTGACCTATCAGCACGGGGGTCGTGGCAAAAATGATATACGGAAGAGTTATCTTGCGAAACTGGGTAAAGGCGGAAGCTCCGTCAAGATCTGCCGCCTCGTAGAGGTCGGTGTTTATGTTGCTCAAAAGGCCCGTAGTCATCAGCATTATCGACGGGGTGGATATCCAGGCGTTTACGAAAAGACCGATACCTCTTGCCCACCATTTTGCGGAGGCGTCATTCGTTAGGAAGAAAATCCTCATCTTTCCCGCGGCGTCGAGGTAGTAGTTGATCGGGCCGGACTGGGAGAACATAAACTTAAAGCCGACCATCGTGATAAAGCCCGGTATCGCGTAGGCGAGCACGGGAAAAGCGCGCCAGAACTTTGAGCCCTTCACGTTTCTCTTATTCAGAAGGAGAGCCATACCGAGGCCGAGGACGAAGTTCAGAACGGTCGAGAGTACCGCCCAAAGTACGTTCCATCCGAGTATCTTTGCGAAGGTGCCGCCGATCTGACCGAGGCTCAGGATCTTGCTCCACGCCGAAAACGACCAGTTTGCAAGCTTCGGATAGACCACGCTGCCGCCGAGGTCGGTGAAGGCGATCAGGATCATAAA
>DBWG01000155.1:0-494 GCA_002308635.1 Ruminococcaceae bacterium UBA1244
TATTGACTATTTAGTGAAATTTGCTTATACTTATAATGAATATACTTTTTGTGCTACAAAGCCAGATAGCTGACCATTTCATTTAAGGAGATCACAACTATGTCTATCAATTCTCTGCAAAAGCAGACAAATATCAACATTCAGGAAAAAGCCAATCTTATATGGGAGATCGCCACACACCTTGTCGGACTGTTCAAGCCGCACGAATACGGCAAAGTAATCCTGCCTATGACGGTGCTGAAACGCTTTGATGACGCTCTTGCACCGACAAAGGACGCTGTTGTGCAGATGGCTGAAAAGCTGAACAAAATGAAGGTCGAGGGTGAAGCCCGTGACGGTATCCTCTGCAAAACCGCAGGCTATCCTTTCTACAATACAAGCAAGTTCGATTTCAAAAGGCTTGTCGCTGATCCTGATAATATCGACTCCAACTTTGAAGCCTATCTGCAAGGTTTTTCCGCAAATGTGCTTGACATTATATCCAATTTCAAGTT
>DBWG01000155.1:566-5158 GCA_002308635.1 Ruminococcaceae bacterium UBA1244
GATATGTCCCCCGACAAGATAACCTCCGCAGATATGGGCTATATCTTTGAGGAGCTTATCCGTAAATTCTCCGAGAGCTATGACGAACAAGCCGGAGCGCACTTTACAAGCCGTGATGTTATCTATCTGATGACGGAAATACTTGTTGCACCGGAAAAGGACAAGATAAAAGCCGAAGGCTGCACCAAAACCGCTTATGATATGGCAATGGGTACATCTCAGATGTTAGGCTGTCTGACGGAGCGTCTGACCGACATCAGCGAGGAAGCAAACCTTACCTGTTTCGGACAGGAATTCAACCCCGAAACATACGCTATTGCAAAGGCTGATATGCTGATAAAAGGCGGCAATGCGTCCGGTATGCTGTACGGCGATACCCTCAGTGATGATAAATTCTCCGGCTATGAATTTGACTATATCATCTCCAATCCTCCGTTCGGCATCGACTGGAAGAGAGAAAAAACCGAAGTAGAAGCCGAAGCCAAAAGAGGCTATGACGGCAGATTCGGTCCGGGACTGCCTGCTATTTCTGACGGGCAAATGCTGTTTATGCTCAACGGTATCAAAAAGCTGAAAAAAGGCAGCGGACGAATGGCTATCATTCAGAACGGCTCGTCCCTGTTCACAGGTGACGCAGGAAGCGGTGCTTCTGAAATTCGCCGTTATGTGTTGGAGGGCGATATGGTTGAAGCCATTATCCAGATGCCCACAGACCTGTTTTACAACACAGGCATTTCTACATATATATGGGTGCTGACAAAGGGCAAGCCTGCCAAGCGTCTCGGAAAGGTTCAGCTCATCGACGCTTCAAAATGTTTTGTAAAGCGCCGCAAAAATATCGGCAACAAGCGTGTTGACCTTGATGACAACTGTATCGCTCTGATAATGAAAGCCTATATGGATTTTGCAGATGATGAATACACAGAAAACGGTCTTTCCGTTGAATCAAAGATATTTGAAAATGAATACTTCGGCTTTACAAAGGTAACGGTAGAAACCGCACAGACTGACGAAAACGGAACGCCTGTTCTGAAAAAGGGCAAAATGCAGCCTGTCAAAGGCGCAAGCGACAGCGAGATCATTCCCCTCGGGGACGATATTGACGAATATATGGAAAAGAATGTTCTCCCCTACAATCCGCTTGCTTTCCTCGACCGCAAGAAAGACAAGACCGGTTATGAAATACCGTTCACACGGCTTTTCTACCGCTTTACCGCTCCGCAGTCCTCGGAGGACATCTTTGCGGACATCAAAGCCCTTGAAGCGGAAGAAACGGAGCTTATGAAGGAGCTGTTTGGACAATGAGCAATGAGCAATTAGCAATTAGCAATGATTCGCAAACGAGAAAAATGAAATATAGTGGTGTTGAGTGGATCGGGAATATTCCGGAAGAGTGGTCATTATCACGCTTTAAGGATCACTACAAAAATGTAAAAGAAATTGCCGGAGAAAATGCTTCTGAATATGAAAGACTTGCTTTAACACTAAACGGTGTAATTAAAAGAGCAAAAGATGATTCAGAGGGTTTGCAACCAAAGGCATTTGACGGTTATCAGATACTTCGTGAAAATGATTTCATTTTCAAAATGATAGATTTACAGAACATCAGCACAAGTCGAGTTGGATTGTCACCATATACAGGCTTGGTTTCTCCTGCTTACATTAGATTTACACCACGAAAAGAAAAACAGAACAATAAGTTTACTTATTATTTCCTTATGTCAATGTATTATAATTGTGTGTTTAATAATCTCGGTGGTGATGGTGTAAGAAGTGCATTAAATGCGTCAGATATGGGCGTTCTTATCATTCCATTCCCATCAAAAAAAGAGCAACAAACCATAGCCGACATTCTTGACCGCAAATGCACACAGATAGACGCACTTATCGCAAACGAAGAACAGCAGATAGCAAAGCTGAAAGCCTACAAGCAGAGCGTTATTACCGAAACTGTCACAAAGGGACTTGACCCTGATGTGGCTATGAAGGATAGCGGGGTTGAGTGGATCGGGGAGATACCTATAAACTTTGCTATGAAGCGAATGAAGAATATTGGAACGTGTAGAAATGGATTGACATACTCGCCTGAAAATCTTACTGATGAAAACGGAGTTTTAGTTTTACGTTCTTCAAATGTTCAGAACGGTAGGCTTTGTTTTGAAGACAATGTATATGTTGATTGTGCAATAAAAGATGATTTAATGGTAAAAAAAGGCGATATACTAATATGTTCAAGAAATGGTAGTAGAGCCTTGATCGGTAAATCAGCTATAATAAATCTTGATATTAACGCTTCATTTGGCGCATTCATGATGATTTTTAGAAGTAATTACAACCCGAAATATATATACTACATTTTGAACTCGAATATTTTTACATATTACCTTGGAACATATTTAACAGCAACGATAAATCAGCTTACAGGTACAAATTTCAACGGGATGGTAGTTCCGTTTTGTGAAAACGATACTACTCAGGCTCAAATAGTATCATTCCTTGACAGCAAATGCTCCCAAATCGACCGTTTGATTTCGATTAAACAGCACAAAATCGAGAAGTTACAGCAATATAAAAAGTCCCTGATATATGAATATGTGACAGGAAAGAAAGAGGTGATCTGACTTGGATAAAAAAGAAAAGCGTTTTGAGCAGGATATCGCATCGTTCTTCCTTTCCGAACAGGGTGGTTATGTTTCTCTGAAAAGTAATCAATTTGACCTTGATAAATGTATCTGTATGGATGTATTGTGCGATTTTGTTGCTAAAACACAGCCCAAAGCGTGGCAGAAGTATCAGCAGTATTACGGAGCTAATGCACAGGAAAAGCTGTACCACCGTTTAGAAAAGTGCATCAGCGAACAGGGACTTATTTATGTTCTTCGTCACGGTATTAATGATTTGGGCATAAAGCTGAAAGTCTGTTATTTCAAGCCTGAATCAACTCTGAATGATACTGATGTAGAGCATTATAACGCTAATGTTCTTGGCTGTACAAGGCAGTTCCGCTACTCACCGCACAACACCAATACGATTGATATGGTGCTGTCTGTCAACGGTATTCCGATTGTTGCTCTGGAGCTGAAAAACCAGCTCACCGGACAGGACTATCATAATGCGTTAATTCAGTACAAGAATGACCGCAGCAGCAAGGAGTTTTGTTTCAGGCTCGACCATCGGTTTTTGGTGTATTTTGCCGTTGACCTCTATGAAGCCTATATGACAACACAGCTTAAAGACGGTGATACAGTCTTTGTACCGTTTAATCAAGGCTCAAACGGTGCAGGAGTGGACGGAGGTGCAGGAAATCCGGTTTATCCTTACGGCTATGCAACACATTATCTGTGGGAGGAAATATTACAGCGTGATTCCTTGCTTGATATTTTGCACCGCTTTATCTCTCACACCAAAGAGAAAAAGAAAGGCAGTAAAAAGCCGGAAGAAAAATTGTTATTCCCACGCTATCATCAATATGATGTAGTAAAAAAGGTATTATCAGATGTTAAGACTAACGGTGCAGGAAAGAATTATCTGATACAGCACAGTGCCGGATCGGGAAAGTCAAATTCAATCGCTTGGATAGCATACAGACTTGCTTCTGTACACGGTGCCGACGATAATGGAATATTTGATTCCGTTATCGTTGTAACAAACCGTGTTGTGCTTGATGGACAGTTACAGGCTACAATCAACAGCTTTGAGCATAAAACGGGACTTGTTGAAGCGATTGACGAAAGAAAAAACTCTCATAGCCTTGCTGAAGCTATCAATAATGGAAAGCGTATCATTATCTGCACGATACAAAAATTCCTGTTTGCCTATAAGGATATGGAACAGTATTCCGGCAAACGCTTTGCTATCATCATTGACGAAGCCCATCAGGGACAAAGCGGAAATAGTGCAAAAACACTTCGCCGCAGTCTGATAGATATAGGAGTAGCTGTCAAAGAGTATGCAAGGGAACAGGAAATTGACGAGGAAGATGTTGACCTGACGGACGATTATATCAACGCAATAGTCGGACAGGGACAGCACAGCAATCAGTCATTCTTTGCCTTTACTGCCACACCAAAGGGCGAAACATTAGAGGTTTTCGGCACACCTTATGTAAAGTCTGACGGCACATACGGAAAAAAGCCGTTCCATATCTATTCTATGAAACAGGCAATCGAAGAAGGTTTTATACTTGATGTACTTTCCAACTACACCACTGTCAAAGAAGCATTCAGGCTTGTAAAAATCTCAAAGGGCAATCCTGAACTGATCGAGGGTGCTGCATCAAGGGCATTGTTCAAATATTATAAGCAACACGAATATACCATTACCCAAAAGACAGAAATGATAATGTCAAATTTCCTGTCAAACGGCAGATACCAGATAAACGGCAAAGGCAAATGTATGGTTGTAGCAGACAGCAGAGCTAACGCAGTACGATATTATCTTGCTATCAAGGAATACATGAAAGCTCATCCTGAAGAATCAGCCGGTTGTGGTGTGATGGTTGCTTTTTCGGGTGAAATAACCCTTGACGAAGTGCCGCAGGAAAAACCGTTTACCGAAGCAACAATGAATGTTGACGAAAACGGAAACTACAT
>DBWG01000028.1:0-3808 GCA_002308635.1 Ruminococcaceae bacterium UBA1244
CCTGATATGATCCCGTCAAGGTCTTGTAATATTATGGCTTTTGCGGTATAATAATGTTTCAGACAAATATATAAACATCAAGGAGAATGAAAATGGACTGGACAGAAATAATTGTAGAGATCAATACCCGTGACCTTGACACTGCCGAAAATATCGCACAGATGACCGTTCCATACGGGATATACATCGAGGATTATTCAATGTTGGAGGAAGAAGTTCTGGAGATCGCCAGAATAGACCTGATCGACGAGGAGCTTCTCAAGCAGGACAGAACAAAAGGAAAAATACATATCTATATCAGCCCCGAAGACAACCCAAACGAAGCTATAGCTTTTCTGCGTGAGAGACTTGAAGCCGAAAAAATAGAATATAATATCCTTTCGGATTCCTGCGACGTTGAAGGCTGTCTCGAAAACTGGAAGAAATATTTCAACCCCATGAATATCGGCGAAAAGCTGCTCATACGTCCTGTATGGAGAGACGACTATGACCCGCAGGGAAGGATCGTCCTCAATCTCGACCCCGGACTCGCCTTTGGTACAGGCACTCACGAAACAACAAGACTTTGCCTTGAAGCTCTCGAAAAATTCACCTTCAAGGGTGCAAGAATGCTTGATGTCGGCTGCGGAAGCGGAATACTTTCGGTTGCAGCACTCCTTCTCGGCGCAGGCAGCGCAACAGGTATAGACATTGACGAGCTTGCAGTAAAATCGTCAATACAGAATGCACAGCTCAACAACGTGAGCGAAAGATACACGGGCATCCACGGCAACCTTGCCGAAAAAGCAAGCGGAACTTATGACATCATAACCGCAAATATCGTTGCCGATGCGATAATAATGCTCTCCGGCGATATCGAAAAATTCATGGATGAAAATACCGTATACATTATGAGCGGCATTATCGACACAAGGCTTGACGATGTGCTGCCCGCTCTGCCCGCTTCGCTTGAGGTTTTTGCTCAGTATGAAGAAAAGGGCTGGATATGCCTTGCCGCAAGAAAGAAAAAAGAAAGCTAAAATTCTTTTAAAGAATTATATTCCATATCTGCGTGATACAATAGTTGTATTCGGCATTTCTATCTACAGGAGGGAATAATATTGAAAAAGAAAACCAAAAATGAATTCTGGAACCTGATATTTTCAGCATTTCTCGTTGCCGCATTTTTAGTATGTTCATATTTCTTCATCGGTATAGTCAACGATTCCTTTGCGCACGAGCAGTCAAAGAAGATATTTTTCACCGGACTGATATTTGCCATATTCGGACTGATACTGTTCTATTCAACAAGAGTCGGAGACGGAAAACAGGTATGGCGTTTTTCGCTTGCGGCTCTTGTCCTCATGGTTCTGCCGTCGCTGTATGTGATGATAGCTTCTGTTTCATGCGGGCTGCCTCTCCATGAACAGATATCTTCCCGAAGCGAAGTTGTAAATATCGCCGCCGTTATCTTCGGCTACGGCATACCCTATACGTTCCTGAGCGGATATGAGCTTGCTCCCGAAAAGAAAAAGGAACAGCCCGCAGAATCATCGTCCGCACCTGCCGAAGAAGACCGCAGCATCGAAGAGATCAAGGATACCAGAATACCCGAAGAGACTGATGAGGATGATGAGGATGATGAGACCGAAACCTTTGAAGAAGCATCAGGCTCCGAAGATACAGAAGATACCGTACCGGAAGATTACGATATCGAAAACTTCATGTAAATAATATCAAACAAAAAGGAGAAAATCACAATGTCAGAAGGATGCACACATGATTGTTCGACCTGCAGCGAAAACTGTTCCTCCAGAACAGAGCCGCAGGATCTTACAGAAAAGCTCAACGAATACAGCTCCGTAAAAAAGGTCATCGGCGTTGTAAGCGGAAAGGGCGGCGTTGGAAAGTCTACAGTAACATCGCTCATGGCAGTAATGTTCAGCCGCATGGGATACCACACAGCGATACTTGATGCCGATATCACAGGACCGTCAATTCCAAAAGCCTTTGGTATAAAGGAAAAGGCTCTCGGCTCGGAAAAGGGTATACTCCCGATCACAACTCACTCAGGCATAGACATCATGTCCGTAAACCTGCTCCTCGAAAACGAGAACGATCCTGTTATCTGGAGAGGCCCGATACTCGCCGGCACAGTAAAACAGTTCTGGTCTGATGTAGTCTGGGAAAATGTTGACTATATGTTTGTTGATATGCCTCCGGGAACAGGCGACGTTCCGCTGACAATATTCCAGTCACTTCCTCTCGACGGCATTATCATCGTCACCTCACCGCAGGAGCTTGTTTCCATGATCGTCGGCAAAGCGGTCAGAATGGCTCAGATGATGGATATTCCGATACTCGGCATTATCGAAAACATGAGCTGCTATATCTGCCCCGACTGCGGAAAGAAACACTATCCCTTTGGTGAAAGCAAGCTTGAAAAGGTAGCCGAAGAATACGGTCTCAACATCCTTGCACGTCTCCCGATAGACCCGCAGAATTCCTCAGCCTGCGACAACGGAAAGATCGAATCCGTCCTCAATCCCGAAGCTCAGGAAGCTGCCGAAAAGATCGAAAAGCTGCTTAAATAACAGACGGGGCAGTTACTTGGGGAAAACCCTTTCCTAAAAACGCTGACTATTACGAATACTGATAACAGAAGGGAAGTTTTGATAATGGCATTCAAAAGAGCATTATGGCACAGCGGCCTTACCTATCAGCAGACCTGCTACCACTGCCAGACTCTGATAAGGTACACAGACTATAATCTTGATTTCAGACCCTGGTATCCCGATGGTTTTGTATATTGTCCGAGATGCAAATCTCCCGTCCGCCACAACGAGCGTTTTGCGATAAACGAGGACGGTACGCCGTATATTTTCCCCGGTTCACAGCAGCAGTACCCGCAGCAGCCCGCCGTACCTCAGCAAACTCAGTATCCTCAGCAGCCGCCTGTACCGCAGCAGAATGTGCCTGCTCAGACACAGGGAGTTTGTCCCGACTGCGGAAAGGCGTACAATGAAGGCATTGACCGTTTCTGTTCACAGTGCGGAAGAAAGCTTATCCCATAAAAAACATCCCCGACAACGTTCCTGTTGTCGGGGATCATTTGTTGTTCAAGAATCAAAAGTTTCGCCGTCTGCGGACGGCAAGTCAGGGGGGACTTTTTCGGAAAAGTCCTCCCTGACCCCCGAAAACGATGTTTATCTTTTTCAGGGTTTCACTTTGCAATGTAGCCGATCTTTTTCATGGCCTTGTCGAGAGTGCGCTGCGAAAGACGCAGAGCAAACTCCGCACTCTTGCGGTACTGCTCAACAAGATAGTCCTTGTTTTTGATGTATTCGCTGAACTTCTCCTGAATAGGACGGAGAGCCTCAACAACAGCTTCGCCTACTGCGGTCTTGAAATCGCCGTAGCCCTTGCCTTCAAATTCGGCAGCGATATCATCGGCTGTCTTTCCGGTAACTGCGGACATGATACCGATAAGGTTATTGATACCGTCCTTGCCTTCTCCGACACATACCTTTGTGTCGCTGTCAGTAACGGCACGTTTGAACTTCTTCATTATCGTTTCGGGCTTGTCAAGAACTGCTACCCATGCGTTGACATTCTCGTCAGACTTGGACATCTTCTTTGTCGGGTCCTGAAGCGACATTACTTTTGCACCGACCTCAGCGATATAAGGCTCAGGAATTTTGAATGTGTTGCCGTAGATGCCGTTAAAACGCTCGGCAATGTTTCTTGTAAGTTCAAGGTGCTGCTTCTGGTCGATTCCTACGGGCACCATGTCAGCCTGATAGAGAAGGATATCCGCAGCCATAAGTGA
>DBWG01000028.1:3922-11687 GCA_002308635.1 Ruminococcaceae bacterium UBA1244
GCATGGGTATGAACATGGCTCTGTATAAAGAACGGGCTTTTTTCGGTGTCGATACCGCAGGCAAGAAGAAGCGCATAAGCTTCAAGAATATTCTGCCTGAAAGCCTTAGGATCCTGTCTTACGGTAATAGCGTGAAGGTCGGCAACGGCAAAAATGCAGTTGTAGTCATCCTGCAGCTTCACCCAGTTTCTCAGCGCACCAAGATAATTTCCGAGAGTGATAGTACCGCTGGGCTGGATGGCGCTGAATATTACTTTTTTCTTTTCGGTTTCTGTCTCTGGCATTACAATATCTCCTTTGCGAGTTCTCCGAGTATCTTTATTCCCTTTTCAAGCTGTTCGTCTGTGGGAGTTGAGAAGTTTATTCTGAATGAGCTGCACTGTTCCTTTTCGTCAGTGAGGAAAGCGTTTCCGGGAACGACACATACCTTTCTGAGAACAGCCTGCTTGCAGAAGTCCAGCATATCCGCTCCTTCGGGAAGCTTGCACCATATAAACAGACCGCCGTCTATGCGCTGATAGGTGATCTTATTGGGAACGATATATTTGTCAAGAAGATCCATACAGAAGTTTGCTTTCTTTCTGTAGATCTCACGGAGATTTTTAAGGTGTGCTTTAAAGTCATACTCCGTCATAAACTGATGAGCGACCATCTGCGCCCATACGTTTGTATGAACATCCTCGCCCTGCTTGCAGACTACCATCTTAGAGACAATGGGCTTCGGAGCGATAACATAGCCAAGACGCATACCGGGTGAAAGTATCTTTGAGAATGAACCCGCATAAGCAACAATGCCGTCCTCGTCAAATGATTTGATCGGAGCGATATTCTCACCGCTGATACGAAGCTCGCCGTAGGGGTTGTCCTCGAGTATCAGCACATTATACTTCTTTGCAAGCTCATAAATAGCCTTTCTCTTTTCAAGGCTCGTTGTAACGCCTGACGGATTCTGGAAATTGGTGATAATATAGATGAAACGCACGTTCTTTTCATTCTGGAGAGCCTTTTCGAGACATTCAAGGTTCATGCCGTCAGCCTCAAGCGGGATACCGCAAAGTCTTGCGTTATATGAACGGAATGAATTCAGCGAACCGATAAAGCTCGGAGCTTCACAGATAACGGTATCGCCTTCGTTGACCATCGACTTTGTGAGAAGATCCATTACCTGCTGAGCGCCTGATGTAATTATAAGATCGTCAAACTCTCTGCCGACATTGTATTCGTCCTTCATAAATTCGGAAACAGTCTTTCTCAGAGGCGCATATCCCTCTGTAACGCTGTACTGGAGAGCAGCGATGGGATTTTCAGTCATAATTTTGTTGGAAATTTCAGCGATCTCCTTCACAGGAAAGGCTTCGGGAGCGGGATTGCCTGCCGAAAGCGAAACAACTGTCGGGTCAGCGGCATACTTGAAAATTTCTCTGATCGCCGAGGGCTTTAGAGTTTTTACTCTGTCTGATACAATGTAATCCATTTTGACATCTTCCTTTTTTCATATATTATACTGTGGTTTTATCCGCACACAGTCTTTTGCGGACTTCCGAAAGTATCTTGGTATCGTTTTCGTGAGAGCAAAGCTTCATTGCTTCGTCGATGCTGACCCAAAGATAGTAGTCTATCTCGCTCTGCTGCATACTGACAACGGACTCATTTGCTCTTGCAAGGAAAAACACAACATATTTTTTTATCTTTCCGAAAGGACGATAAAGGCTGGTCTGACGGAAATTCGGCTCTATCGTAACAGTGAGACCCGTTTCCTCCTTTATTTCTCTGAGGGCAGTCTGTTTTTCAGACTCGTTTGCCTCGATGTGTCCTTTCGGGAACGTCCAGCATTTTCCGTTATGGTTCTTGACAAGGAGTATTCTTATGCCGTCGTTTCGTGTAGTTCTGTAGACGACAGCCCCGCAGGATTTTTCATACATACAGATAAGCTTCTCGAATTTTGAAGAGACTCTCGAAAGTCTCAGACGGATATCGGGTTCATAATATATCTCATTCAAAGGAGCAGCGATAAGCCTTGTCTGACTGCGGTTCTGAGCAGACGCAATGGCAATTACCGTGCAGTCTACCATGCCTTCTATCGGATGATCTGTGATTATGTAGACCGAACGCATATCTGTCCGGTATTTTCCAACGATAAAACCTGTGTATAATTTATTCTCGGCGAGCGTACCGAAAACTTCTATCTTAACATTTTTACCAAGCAAACGGCACACCTCCTAAAGATCAATTTATCCTAATATAGAATTTATCTCGTCAAGCCTGAAGCTGGTATTGGCATTCATTATGCTGTTGATAACAAGCACATCCGTGAATTTGTTTTCTTTGATATAGTCCATAACATTGCCCACATAATAGGACGGGTCAACAATGTAGACTTCATCAAAGTTTGCCGTTGTGAACGGTGCAAAGGCACAGCCGTAGGAATCCTTGATGATACAAAGCTTCCTTCCGGTCTTTTGCGTTGTTGTGACCTTCATATACGGGTTATTGCCCCATATAAAGGCACTGTATGCGTTTGAGCCTTCTGCAAAGGCTGCGATAAGCGAGACCTCACGTTCCTCAGACCTGCCGTTTTCAAGCAGTATGCAGCTCTCAATGCCGGGCATATTATAGTAAACCACCATATCGGGATTTCCCGCAAGCTCCTTGTTGCCGTCAGGGTTTTCATCCGTCTTCGTAGCGGCGCAAAGCGCCCCCCTGAAATCCGGTATACTGCCCTTCTGGAGCTTTTCAAGCTCAACGGCCTGCATACCCAGAGACTTACAGAATTCCTGATAAGCATAATACGCACCAAGACTTGTCCAGTTATTGTCAGTCTTGAAGTATGTATATTCTTTTCTGTGGCTTTTTTCTGTCTCATAGACATCTATCGGGATCACGTTTTCGGTGTATGAAGAATATATCTTTTTGATATTTTGCTGTTCATCGTTCATTTCCGAAAGGTACTTTTCCGGAAGTCCGAACGGTGCATGGTTAGGAACGACCATGTTGTAGACGTTTACACCATCGCCCGCAAGACTTTTTATCTTTGACACAACAGCGGCATAAGCTTCCGCAGAACCGTCCGTTCCATAGAACATTTCGTAGCCCTTTTTGTCGTATACAAAGACATTTCCGTCACGGTAGCCTTCAAGATCGGGGTCAGGCTCGCTCTCCTCATCCGAACTTTCGGAAGAGGTCTCCTTTTCAGGTCCGGACGAAGTATCCGGCTTTATCTCAGATACGGAACTTTGTGATGACATTTCCTTATCGGTATTGTTGCTGTCACTGCTCTCATTATCCCTGTTCAGCACCAAAAACCACAGCAGTGCAAATACTGCGGCGCAGATCAGGAGAACTGCAAGAACAATAATTAGAATTCTTATCTTTTTATTTCTTTTCCGTCTGCCGGTATATTTTCCCGAACGATAGGTACGGGAGCTGTTCCTGCTATAGCCGTAAGAAGATCTTCTGCTCATTCTTTCACTCTCTCAACACTATCTCTATTATATAGTATATAACATTTTCAACAAAAAAACAACATAACAATAGTACAAACATCTTTAAATATTAAAAAATTATTTATAGTATTTGTAAATAACTGACATAAAAAACCGCTGTACTCCCACAGGTGACCGCAAAGTACAGCGGAAAACTGTTCAGTTTTTGAGGCTCTGCATCGGGGCAGGTATCCTGCCGCCTCTTGAAATAAATTTTGCCGGAGACTTGGGATTGACATCCATGATCGGTCCCTGACCCAGAAGTCCGCCGAAATTCAGTTCTTCTCCTGCCTTCTTGCCGATAGCGGGAATAAGTCTTACTGCCGTAGTCTTTGAATTGACCATACCGATAGCGGCTTCGTCTGCGATGATTCCGGAGATTATCTCAGCTGTCGTATCTCCGGGAATAGCTATCATATCAAGACCTACAGAGCAAACGGCAGTCATAGCCTCAAGCTTTGTGAGCGAAAGCGCCTTGCTCCTTGCGGCCTCGATCATACCTGCATCTTCGGTCACCGGAATGAATGCACCCGAAAGACCGCCGACGTGTGAAGAAGCCATAACTCCGCCTTTTTTAACAGCATCATTGAGAAGTGCAAGACAAGCTGTAGTGCCGTGAGCGCCGCACTGTTCAAGTCCCATTTCTTCAAGTATATATGCTACAGAGTCGCCTATTGCCGGTGTGGGCGCAAGTGAAAGGTCAACGATACCGAACGGAACGCTCAGACGCTTTGAAGCTTCCTTTGCAACGAGCTGACCTGTTCTTGTGATCTTGAAAGCAGTCTTTTTTACGATATCGGCAACTTCGGTAATATTGCAGTTTCCTGCCTTTGCAAGAGCGGCTCTTACAACTCCGGGACCCGATACGCCGACATTTATAACGCAGTCCGGTTCGCCCGCACCGTGAAAAGCTCCTGCCATAAAGGGGTTATCCTCAGGCGCATTGCAGAATACGACAAGCTTTGCCGCACCAATACAGTCCCTGTCAGCGGTAAGCTCGGCAGTCCTGCGGATGACCTTTCCCATTTTTGCAACAGCATCCATGTTTATACCGGCTTTTGTACTGCCGATATTGACAGAAGAACATACCTTTTCGGTGCATGAAAGAGCTTCGGGGATACTTTCGATAAGCGCATAATCGCCGGGTGCAAAGCCCTTATGTACAAGAGCGGAATATCCGCCGACAAAGTTTACTCCGATAGTATCGGCTGCCCTGTCGAGAGTTTTTGCAAATTTTACAGGGCTCATAGTCGGACAAGCCGCCGCTAACATTGCGATAGGAGTTACAGCGATACGCTTGTGTATTATCGGGATGCCGATATCCTTGCTGATATCCTCGCCTGTGCGGACGAGGTTTCCGGCATATCTGCAAATTTTATCGTAGACCTTATCACAAGCCTTGTCGATATCACTGTCGATACAGTCAAGGAGTGAAATGCCCATCGTGATAGTTCTTACGTCAAGATTTTCGTTGTCGATCATATTGATCGTTTCAAGTATATCATGTGAATTTATCATTCAAAAACAACCGTCCTTTATTATATCTTGTGCATAGCGTTGAAGATATCCTCGTGCATAACGTGGACCTTCACGCCCATTTCTTCACCTCTTGCGGTAAGCGAATCGACAAGCTGAGAGAAAGACACAGTACAGCCTGTGATATCAACAAGCATTATCATAGCGAACATACCCTGAAGTACAGACTGAGTAACCTCCGTGATATTAACGCCTACAGCGGCGCACTCGTTAGAAACCTTAGCGAGGATACCGACATTATCTTTTCCGAGAACTGTAATAATAGCATTCATAAAAAAGCCTCCTGTAAAATGGTTATTCCTTTTTCTTATTAATTATCCTATTTTTCTTTTGTAAAGTCAAGTACTATCTAAAATATGAATAAAGTTCGTTTTCGGGTGGTGTTGGGGGGACTTTTCCGCAAAAGTCCCCCATGACTCGCCGTCCGCAGACGGCAAAACTCCTTAGACTTCAAGCGCTCCACAGGGCGTCCCCTTGTTTCGGTTCGGAAGCAGTTTCCCGCTGCGAGCAGCAGCGCAGAGGCACTGCGCTTTTAAACTCCTCCAATAATATCACGTATGACCTTTGAAGCGATGATAAGTCCTGCGGCTGAGGGAACAAAGGCTATGCTTGCGGGAACGGGCTTTCCTGTTTCTGGGTCGGTGAGACGTTCCGCCGGAATATGCGGTTCTTCCTTGGAATAGACTACCGTAAGTTTTTTTATGCCCCGTTTTTTAAGTTCCCTTCTCATAACTCTTGCAAGCGGACAGACAGAGGTTTTGTAGATATCCGCTATCTCGAATTTTGTGGGGTCAAGCTTGTTTCCTGCGCCCATTGATGAGATGACCGGCACTCCGGCTTCGTCTGACCTGAGTACGAGTTCTATTTTTGCGCTGACGGTATCAACAGCGTCAACGACATAGTCGTATACCGAAAAATCAAAATTTCCTGCCGTTTCTGAATTATAGAACATATTGTATACATTAATTTTTATATCCGGATTTATGTCCCTTGCCCTGTCCGCTGCTGCCTGAGCCTTCGGCTTGCCTACCGTAGAGGTCAGTGCGATTATCTGCCGGTTGATGTTCGACACGCTGACAACATCCCTGTCGATAAGGTCAAGCGTTCCAACACCGCTCCTTGCCAGTGCCTCACAGACATATCCTCCGACTCCTCCCACTCCGAATACCGCAACACGGCTGTTTTTAAGCTTTTCGACAGCATCTCTGCCGATGAGCATTTCCGTCCTTGAAAATCTTTCGTCCATAAAAATTCTCCCATAGTTATAATTATGTATTATATCATACCATTTCTGTAGTTTAAAGCCCTATGCAGGAATTTTTATTTAACGATTGATTTACATAGAAAAAGGTAGTATAATAGGTTGGAATCATTTTGAAAAGCGGAGAAAAACTATGGATAATATCAAACGTGGAAAGCTTATTGTATTTGAAGGTCTTGACGGCTCAGGAAAGGGCACTCAGGCAGTACTTCTTATGAGTGAACTGAAAAAGCAGGGCAGAAATGTGGTCCTTACTGCCGAACCCACAAATTCATCTACCGGCGGTATGCTCAGGGATGCTCTCGGAGGATTTGTGAAAAGGGACGCTTATGAACTGTCCGCTCTGTTTCTGCTCGACAGGATATTTCACAACGTCAATGACATCAACGGCATAAAAAAATATCTCGAAAGCGGCACCGACGTTATCTGCGACAGATATTATTACTCGTCCTTTGCATATCAGGGAATAGACGCCGACCTGAAATGGGTCATGGACATGAACCTGAACTGCAAAGAGATAATCAAGCCGGACGTGTGTATTTTCCTCGATATCTCCCCGGATGACGGTGACAAAAGACTTACCGCAGACCGCTCACAGCGTGAGATATATGAGAACACCGAGACCCAGACGAGAATAAGAAACCGCTTTTTTGAGGTCTTTGAGCTTCTCAGGGATTCCGAAAACATAAAAATCGTTGACGCTTCAAGGACGATACCGGAAGTGTCGGCTGATATAATAAAAATCTATAACGAACTAAAGGAGAACTGAAAAATGGGATACCATATCAACACAAAATGCGTACAGGCAGGCTATGACCCGAAAAACGGAGAATCAAGAGTTATTCCTATCGTACAAAGCACTACCTTCAAGTACGATTCCGCCGCAACTCTCGGCAAGCTTTTTGACCTTGAAGAAAACGGATTCTTCTATACAAGACTTTCAAACCCCACACTCAGCGCAGTTGCAGACAAAATTGCCGCTCTTGAAGGCGGTGTCGGCGCAATGCTCACCGCTTCCGGTCAGTCCGCTTCAATGCTTTCAATAACGAATATCTGTCATTCAGGCGACCACGTTGTTTGTGCAAGCGCAATTTACGGCGGTACATTCAACCTTTTCAACAAGTCCCTGCGTGAACTCGGAATAGACTTCACATTTGTTACTCCCGATGCAGCGGAAGATGAAATTAACGCCGCTTTTCAGGATAACACAAGAGCCGTATTCGTAGAGAGCGTTTCAAACCCTTCTCTTGACGTTGCCGATGTAGAACTCTATGCAAAGCTTGCTCACGCTCACGGCGTTCCGCTTATCGTTGACAACACCTTCCCCACTCCCGTTAATTTCAGACCCTTTGAATGGGGCGCAGATATCGTTGTACACTCCACCTCAAAATACATGGACGGCCACGCAGTAGCGCTCGGCGGTGTTATCGTTGACAGCGGAAACTTCGACTGGACAAACGGAAAATTCCCCGCATTCACAGAGCCT
>DBWG01000028.1:11732-30485 GCA_002308635.1 Ruminococcaceae bacterium UBA1244
ATCACAAAGTGCGTAACACACATGATGCGTGACTACGGTCCTCAGCAAAGCCCCCAGAACGCTTTTCTTCTGAATCTCGGTCTCGAAACACTCTTCCTCCGCATGGAGCGTCACTGCTCAAACGCTCAGAAGGTCGCAGAATACCTTGAAAACAACGACAAGGTAGAGTGGGTAAACTATCCCGGACTCAAGAGCAACAAGTACTATGAGAGAGCAAAGAAGTATATGCCAAACGGTTCATGCGGCGTTATCTCCTTCGGCGTAAAGGGCGGCAGAGAAAAGGCAATGCAGTTCATGGATAATCTTGACATGATAAAGCTTGTTATCCACGTTGCAGACGCACGTACCTGTGCGCTCCATCCCGCAAGCACAACTCACCGTCAGCTCACCGACCAGCAGCTTGAAGACTGCGGCGTAAAGCCGAATCTTATCAGAATGTCTGTCGGCATCGAATACGTTGACGATATCATTGCCGACCTCGAACAGGCATTTGCAAAAATCTGATAATAAACACCTGAATCCGTGAAACCAAAAGCGGAATAAAGTTCGTTTTCGGGGGATGTCAGGAGGGACTTTTCCGAAAAAGTCCCCCCTGACTCGCCGTCCGCAGACGGCGAAACTCCTTAGACTTCAAGCGCTCTTGCGGTTCAAAATAAGTTTTCCGCTGCGAGCAGCAGCGACGCAGTGTCTCCGCCCCCAACTTTACAGCGCAAAAGTTCTCGATTGTGCATACACTCCAAACTTTACAAAGGCATAATCAGGGATCTCACCGCATAGAATATGATAAAGGCGGTGAAGCGTGTGAAAACAAGCAGGAAAACTCTCATATATTCCTTTGTACTTACCTTTCTCTTTGCGATAGGCGGCGGCATAGTGACCTATGCGGGAATGTCACATTATAAAGATGCGGCACAGCCTCCGCTTACTCCTCCGTCATGGCTGTTCCCTGTTGTGTGGACGATACTTTTTGCACTCATGGCTTATGGTGCGGCAAGGGTATATGATTCCGTAAACAGCGCTATGCCGAGAGCGATACTCGTCTACTTTATTCAGCTAACGATGAATTTCTGGTGGTGCGTACTGTTCTTCGGGTTCGGGCTGTATCTGTTCTCGTTTATCTGGCTGATACTCCTCTGGATCGCAGTTCTCGTTATGCTCATACTATTTTACCGGATAGACAGGCTGTCGGGACTGATACAGATACCCTATCTTTTGTGGCTTAGCTTTGCGGCATATCTGAATCTTGCAATATGGATCCTCAACAAATAAAAAACAAGGCGCATTTTCCGTATCACAGCGGAAGATGCGCCTTTATTGTGTTATTTCTTTTTTGCGGCTTTGAACATTTTGTTTGTCCTGTGCTGTTCGATGAGGAGCTTTATGATCTCACCGGGCTTTGGTGTCTTGCCGTAGAGAAGTACGCCGACTCTGTAGATCGCCGCCGCAAGCATACCAAGAAGATATACGGATACAAGCTGTACGCCTACCGAGAGAAGTATCTCCCACGTTGGGACATCCGAAAGCGCCACTCTTGCAAACATCGCTATCGGCGCAGTAAACGGTATATAAGAGCATACTGTCATCAATGTGCCGTCAAGCGTTCCGGAGTTTATTGCAAATACAACTATCATAAACGCAATTACTATAAAGAACATTACCGGAGAAGTAAGCGTATTCAGGTCTTCGCTCCTTGAAGCCAGCGATGCAAGCGCACCCATAAGGAACGAATAGATAAAATATCCGAGCAGGAAGAACAGCAATGCAAATCCTATCGTTTCTGGTCTGAAATTCAGAAAATCCCTTATAGTGTCCGGCAGAACGTCAGTCGAAACCGTTTTCATTGATACAAGTGCAGTAGAAGTGATAAGCACAAGCTGTGTCAGTCCGGCAAGTCCCGAACCGAATACCTTTCCGAACATAAGGTGAGACGGCTTTGCGCAGGTTATGAGCATTTCCATTGCACGGCTGTTCTTTTCCGAAACAACGCTCTGTGACACCATCTGACCGTACATGATTATCGCCATATACAGAAGCATCATCAGAAGATATGCCGACCAGAAATTCTTTGTCTGATCCGTGCCGGTGGTGATAGTCTCAGACTTTATCTGTGCGGAGAGTATCTCGGCGGTCTTTTCGGGAGAAACTCCCTGTTCTTCAAGCTTTACCGTCCGGTATATATCCCGGAGTAAAGCACCAATATTCTGGGTATCGGTATTTGTGAGCGTGTTGTTCTTTGTGATATACGTAAACGAAAGCTGATCGTTTATAATTACGCCGAAACGATATCTTGAACTGTTGACGTTTTCGACAAGTTCATCCTTGTCCTTTGCGTCAAGCTTTATCTCAAAATTCTGATATGCGGCTTCAAAGGTCTTTTTTACAATATCTCCCTTGTTGTAGGCATTGTCGATAACAGCGATTATAGGCTTGTCTTCTCCGCCGCCGCCCGACTTTTCCGAATCCATTATCGACACCATCAGTCCCGGAAGAAAGGTCATCAGCACAATGAGCAGGATAAACACCAGAGTCGAGATTATAAACGACTTCGTCTTTACACAGCCGAAAAATTCAAATTTAAGTACCTGTAAAATATGCTTCATACTCCCGCCTCCGTATATTCAACAAAGATGTCGCTCATTGAAGGCTCGCACACCCTGAATGAATCTATATCAAACCTCTGCTCCGAAAGCTCCGAGAGCAGTCTGCCCTTGAAGGCGGGGTCTTTTAATCTGACGAAAACGGTATTCCTGTCCTGTTCGTCCGATACGGCGGAAATTATGTCTCCGCTCATTTTGCGGATAATGAAAGGAACTATCTTTTCTGCGTCAGCCGAAGACACTGCGATCCTGTCACGGGGATAGCCCCGCTTGATGTCGTTTATCTTACCGCTGAGAACTATTTTTCCTCCGTTGAGTATTGCGATATTGTCGCAGAATTCCTCGATGTAGTTCATCTGGTGGCTCGAAAACAATACCACAGACCCGCCTGCGATCATCTCCTTGATAACGTCCTTGAGTATCATCGCATTCACGGGGTCAAGACCGGAAAAAGGCTCGTCAAGAATAACTATCTGCGGGTCGCACATAAGAGTTGCGGCAAGCTGTATTTTCTGCTGATTGCCCTTGCTGAGAGTCTCAAGCTTTTTGTTTTTGTATTCGCTCATTCCCATGCGTTCAAGCCACCTGTCGCAGGCTTTTTTTGCATCGTTTTTGGTCATGCCCCTGAGTACAGCAAGATAAACGAGCTGCTCTGCGATCTGTTTTTTGGGATACAGTCCTCTTTCCTCCGGCATATAGCCTATGCGTATCTTTCTGCGGTCAACAGGCTTTCCGTCCATGAGGACTTCGCCGCTGTCAGCAAAAAATACACCCATGATAATTCGTATCGTAGTGGTTTTTCCTGCGCCGTTCCTGCCGAGAAGTCCGAGAGCGGAACCGCCCTGAGCAGTGAACGATATATTTTTTAGCACTTCCTTTTCACCGAAACTTTTGCAAAGCGATTTTATTTCAAGTTCCAAATCCATCACCAGACCTATATTAATTGTGATAATGATACCATTTTTTGTGCCGGTATGTCAAGCAGATAACTTTTCTCAAAGCTGTTTTTTCCTGTAGAGAAGAAGTGATATAAAAAAAATTCCCGAAACGGCAAAACCGCTTCGGGAATAAAATATCTCTCAAAACTATTTATCTTTGCTTTCCGAAAAGACGGAGGATATAGATGAAGAGATTGACAAAGTCAAGATAAAGCTGCAAAGCAAGGTTTACTGACATCTTTTTGAGCATTACTTCATCATTTGCAAGAGCGGCATAGCTCTTCTTGATCTTCTGAGCGTCATAAGCGGTAAGACCGATGAAGATGATAATGCCCAGAACGCCGATAAGCAGTGAATTGTAATGACCGATAAGGAGCATGACCGACGAATAGATGACAAGGAATATAAGACCGATAATAAGTATCGTGCCGAGATTTGTGAGGTCACGCTTGGTAACGATACCATAGATCGCAAATGTCATGAACATCATAGCGGTTGCCGCAAAAGCGAATACCGTTGATCCTGCGTCATAGAAGCACAGGATCGGAGTAAGCGTAATGCCGCTCACAAGGGAATAAACAAAGAACATTATAAGGCTTGCGGTGTGGGACATTTTTGTTACGAAGAATCCGAGAACTATAGCAAGTACAATTTCAACAACGATACCGCCGTAGTATATCGGAGCAAAGGACGCTAACTTTTCGATCTGGGAGGAAATACTTCCAGAAGTGAGGTAGAGCATCAGCGCAAATGCTGCGCCGAAGGTGACAAACAGCCCTATGCCCATCCACAAAAAGATCATCTTGCTGTATTCCGCAAGGCTGACTCTTGCCTGCGTCTGAACTGCTGTTCCGGCATAGCCCATATTCGGAGCAAAGCCATAGTTCTGACCATAGCCCTGATTCGGATTCTGATATGTGCCGCCGTCATAGGGACGATAACCGTTGGTTTGTGAGTTGTTATATCCGCCGTTGGGATCATAACCGCCGTTGTACGGGCTGTAGTTGTTATGGTTCCTGTTCGGATCATAGCCGTTATTCATAAACATCTTCCTTTCATTATTTGATAACTATAATATACCCCTTTTCCTTTTAAAAGTCAACATACATACTTCACCGAAAAATCGGAAAAAACTGACAAAAATCATTAAATAATATGACGGCAATATATTTTTTATCATTGAATTTACAGATGATTTGGAATATAATGATAGATGTAATATTATCTGAAAGGCGGCTCTGACATGGAGAACAATATAAAGAGGTTTCTTGAAGGACTAAACGGAAAGACTATCGCACTCTGCGGTATCGGCGGGAGCAACCTGCCCTTGATACAGCTTTTCGGCAAATACGGCGCAAAGGTCCTTGCCTGCGACAAGCGTGAACGTGAAGCACTCGGCGAAAACGGCGCTCTTGCAGAGGAATACGGAGCAGAACTGCGTCTTGGTGAAAATTATCTCAAAGATCTTGATGCCGACATAATATTCCGCACACCCGGAATGAGATACTATATGGACGAGCTGACAGAAGCCCGCAAAAACGGCACCGCTGTCACCAGCGAAATGGAGGTGTTTTTTGATCTCTGTCCCTGCAAAACGATCGCAGTAACGGGCAGTGACGGAAAGACCACAACGACCACCATTATTTCCGAAATGCTCAAGGCTCAGGGCTATACGGTGCATTTAGGAGGAAATATCGGCCGTCCTCTGCTCCCCGACATTGAAAACATAAATCCCGAAGACATCGCAGTTGTGGAGCTTTCAAGCTTCCAGCTCATTTCCATGAGGAAAAGTCCGGATATCGCCGTTGTTACAAATCTTGCTCCGAACCATCTCGACATTCACAAGGATATGCAGGAGTATATCGACTCAAAGAAAAATATCGTCCTCCACCAGAACGCTTTCGGCAGGGCTGTCCTTAACCTTGACAACGAGATATCAAATTCATTTGAAGAATACACCAGAGGTCAGACCTGTAAGTTCTCACGCAGAAGCCCCGTCGAAAACGGCGCATATATGTCTGCTGACGGAAAGATCATTATGAACGACTACGGAAAAGAGAACGTCATAATGCAGGCTTCGGATATAAAAATACCCGGACTTCACAATATCGAAAATTACCTTGCCGCAATAAGCGCAGTGTGGGGTCTCGTAACGCCCGAAACAATAAAACAGGTCGCCGTGAACTTCGGCGGAGTCGAACACCGTGCAGAGCTTGTCAGAGTGCTTGACGGAGTAAGCTACTATAATGACGCTATCGGCACAAGCCCCACAAGAACAGTAAAGGGTACTCTCTCGCTCTATGACAGAAAGATAATTCTTATCGCCGGAGGCTATGACAAACATCTGTCATACGATGAGATGGGCGCAGTTGTACCCGAAAAGGTCAAGGTGCTTATCCTTTTCGGCGCTACTGCCGACAAGATAGAGAACGCAACAAAAGCCGCCGCCTCTTACAGCGATGGAAACCCTGTCATCATCAGGGTCAGCAATATGGAGGAAGCAGTAAAAGCCGCAAGAGAAAACGCTGTTGAAGGAGATATCGTTTCTATGTCGCCTGCCAGCGCAAGCTTTGATATGTACAAAAACTTTGCAGAAAAGGGACTCCATTTCAAAAAGATCGTAAACGAGATGGAGTAATGGATCAATATGAAGAAGATACTTTTGATTCTGATGCTTGTCATCTGTCTGACAGCGGTATCGGCGGGCTGTTCAAAAAACACTGAAAATGAGCCTGATGATACAGTCTCAGTCAGCCGTGAGACCGTCATGCGCTCATGGAGCATTGAGGATATCCGCAGCAGGCTCGGCAGTCTTGCAGTCCCTGTTGAAGATATCGACTTCAAAACCGAGCTTTATGACAAAATCAGAAATATTACGGTATTCAGGACTTATGTTGAGTTTTCCGGAAACAGCGGCGATATTAATTCCGTTATTTCAGAGCTGTGTACAATGGAAAACGAAAACTTGTTTCTTGAAAGCATAAAATTATCGGATGCCGGAGAAAAACATGAACTTGCCGTTTCTCTCGTGAACCCGACAGGCTTGGACAAAGGCTCCGAAGATACGGCAGGATACATAAAAAATGAATGGGCAAACCTTGACCGAAGCGGTCTTATGACTGCACTGACCGTGCTTCACAAGGAGTACAGTGTCAAGGGCTATGAAGCAAGTCTTATGCTTGACGGACAGGATAAAGCGAAAATAAAGCTTGCAATAGCTTTTTCGACACAGGATAATTTCAAAAAATATCAGACGGCACTTTCTGAGGACGGAAGATTTGAACTCAGTTCTCCGGAAGCACTGAGCGATACTGAAATTCTGTCCGATACGGTCGTTACAATTTTGACTGACCAATTCAACAAATAGAAAGGACAGATCATTATGAAAAAAGCATTGGCAGCAGTATTGTTCATGTGTCTTGCACTTTCTGCACTTGCCGGATGCGGAGAAGAATCAAAGGACGATACAATCACGGAAAACAGCATCGTATCAAAGCTGACACCGGAAGAGGAATATTATCGTCTCATAGCTCAATATACTCCGGAGAGAAAAGAAAAAACCAAAAAAATGATAGAAGCAGAAAAAGAATATTGCACTAAGGTCAATCAGTTCTTATTCAAAGATGCCAAGAAATCTTTTGATGCTACTAAACGGTTGATAGACTCACACTCCATTGGTTTTATAAGATTAAATTTCATGGAAGGTGTAGAAACGGATATGACTTCTGTCGAAGGCGGAAAGCTAAAGCTTGATAAATGTGAGGTTACTGTTTCGGGCACTTCTAAAAATATCCTGAAGTTGATCGATGATATCCAGATGTCACCGGATACCGGATATATTACAAAAATAGACTTAGAACCCCAAACAAACAATGAAGCGAATGACAAAACCTATGTTGTCTCTCTAAATATAGAGTTTCCGTACTTTGAAGATGTCACCGGAGAATACAAAAAAGACTCGACTGCATCAGGAGCGTCAGCGAACACAAAATCGTTAGCTAGGGGAATATCACCGGAGGAAGCAGAAATACGTTCGATCATTTCAGAGGAAGTAAAATGGTACCGACTTGTAGATAATGCAGTTATAAACTACGAGAGGATCTTTTCAAGATATACAACTATAAAAATCAGCTCGCTTGTGAATGATTTATTTAATCATGTTGTTCATAATCCTAAGGTCGTTAAGTTCGGAAAATACACGATAAGCCTGTCTGACGTTTCCAAGATATTGCTTCAAACGACCGTATATTTCAGATTCATGGATGAATACTCTGAATTTAATAAAGAACTGTGCGAAGTAGGTCTGTCTGCTAATGATTCAGCCGTATTAGCCGCTGATGTTGAGATCGATCCTGCAACCGGTGAAAAGGCGCTAGAAGCAAAAACAGGTCTGAGTCTGACCGACAATTATATAAGTGAAAACACTCTTGACGATAATATATTGAACAGCCTTGAAAAATACGGCTCACTTATTAACGAAAATCCTAAATAACAGGAGATACTTATGAAAGATATACTAAAACAGCTTTGCGCCGACGCAGGAGTTTCCGGAAACGAAAATGAAATGCTCGGCGTGATAAAAGAACTTCTCCCCGAAAATGCAGAGGTCATATCAATGGATAACGGAAATATGATTGTTTCTATGGGAGATAAAAATGCCGAAAAGCATATCATGCTTGACGCTCATATCGACAGGATAGGACTGATCGTCACCTATATTGACGACAAGGGATTTCTCTGCGCCGAACCTGTCGGCGGCATCGACCTGCGCACACTTCCGGGCAGTGCCGTTAAGATTTTCGGCAGGGAAACCATTCTCGGCGTTGTATGCACCATGCCGCCTCACCTTGACAGCGACAAGGAACTTTCTCGTGACAGGATAAGGATAGATACCGGTCTGCCCGCAGAAAAGGTGCGTGAACTCGTCAGTCTGGGCGACAGGATAATTCTCCTGAGCAAATATACCGAACTCATCGGAAACCGCATCGCCGTTTCCGCACTCGACAACAGAAGCGGCTGCGCTGTTCTGATACGCTGTATGCAGCTTCTCAAGAACCGTGATATTCCCTGCCGTGTGTCATTCGTTTTTTCCGCTCAGGAGGAAACAAACGAATCCGGCGCTGCAACTGCCGCATTTGAACTTATGCCGGATGAAGCCGTTGTAATTGACGTTGGATTTGCCGCACAGAACGGCGTACCGGAGGAAAAAAGCGGAAAGCTCGGCTGCGGCGGGATAATCAGCATTTCGCCCGTTCTCTCCCGTGATGTTACCGAAAAGCTGCGCAAGATCGCAAAGCGGCTCGGCATGGAGGTCGATTATGAGGTCTGCGGCGGCTCTACCGGAACCAATGCCGACAAAATTTCGGTATGCGGCGGAGGTATAAAAACCGGAGTCATCTCAATACCATCAAAAAATATGCACACACAGACCGAGATAGTCCAGCTTGACGATATTGAAAGGATCGCAAAGCTTTTGGCTGTCTATATCACGGAAGGAGGTGCGGACAATGCTTGACTATGAGCTTCTCAAAAGGCTCTGCACCGCTGACGGGATATCCGGATCTGAGGACGAGGTGCGGGATATCATAATAAAGGAAATATCTCCGTTTGCGGATACTGTTGACGTTGACAATATGGGAAACGTCATAGTTTTCAAAAAGGGCAGGAAAACTCCGTCAAAGAAACTGCTCGTCTCCGCACACATGGACGAGGTCGGTTTTATCGTCACTCATATAAACAGTGACGGAACTGTCAGATTCGCACCCGTCGGAGGAGTCAACGACAGCGCCGCCTTTGCAAAGTATGTAAAGATAGGCGCAAAAAAGATACACGGTGTTGTAAACGCAAAACCGGTTCATCTTCTCAAAGACGACGAAAGAAAAAAATGTCCGCCGATAGACTCGCTCTCCATAGATATCGGCTCCGACTCAAAGGAAGAAACACAAAAACACGTTTCGCTCGGGGATATGATAGTCTTTGACTCTCCATACGAAAACAGGGACGGACGTGTCATCTCAAAAGCGATAGACGACCGTTTCGGGTGCCTTGTCCTGATAGAAATGATAAAGAGCGAGCTTGAATATGATATGTATTTCAGCTTTGTGGTTCAGGAGGAGGTAGGGCTGAGAGGTGCAAAGGCTGCGGCATTTACTGTTGCTCCCGACTGCGCTGTTGTCGTTGAAGCGACTACCGCCTCTGATGTTCCCTTTGCGGAGGATGAAAAGCGTGTATGCCTTGTAGGCGGCGGCGCTGTGATCTCATTTATGGACCGCTCCACGATATACGACAGAGAATATTACAGGCTTGCATTTGAATGTGCCGAAGCTCTCGGCGTAAAGGCTCAGACAAAAACCATGATAGCCGGCGGAAACGATGCCGGAGCGATACATTGTTCAAGAGGCGGGGTCAGGACGCTTGCTGTTTCTGTCCCGTGCAGGTATATCCATTCTTCAAGCAGCCTTGCATCCGCTGAGGATATGGAAGCAGTATTTGCCGTTGTAAAAGCCTCTGCCGAAAAGATACTCAGCCTATGATAAGCTATGTTGATAACAATAATTTGTCCATGCTCGAAGAGTTCTTGTCCGGACAAAACAATATATATTCCTGCCGGATCTCATGTCTGCTGAAAAGCTACGGACTGGGATATGATTTTGCGGGATTCCACATCCAGACCGACGAAGCCGGAAATGTTACTGCCGCTTTCGGAAAGTACTATTCGGATATGACAGTCTGCCTGACAGAAAGCAGCGATATTGACGAGCTTTCGGAATTCCTGTCGGTGTGCGGGTTTTCAAGCCTGCTTTGCGGTGCGGTCCTTCCGATAGGCGGTTCGTTTGACAGCGGTATGATAATGGAACTGAAAAAGCCTGTTCCGCAAAAAGCCCTGCCGGACGGTATGCGCTTTGATACTGCGCCGCCGCTCAGGGATGTATGGACACTCCTCAAAAGCTGTGAGGGCAGGGATTTTGAAGTACCTGAATATGAGGATTTTCTTATTGATATGTCCCACAAGCTCCGGCATGGTACTGCCCGCTGTATCGCCGTACAAAGCGGACAGGAGATAACAGCTTCGTCAATGACGGTCTCGGAGTCGGATGACTGTGCCATTATCGGGGCTGTTGCTTCTCAAAAGGCTCACCGACGCATTGGCATCGGCTCTGCCTGCGTCACAAGGCTGTGCAGCGAACTCCGTAACAGGACCGTATTCATCATGCGGGACGAAAACAAAAACGAAAGCTTCTATAATTCTCTCGGATTTGAAAACAGGGAAAGATTCTATATATACAAAGGAAAAGGAAAGATAATATGACTTCACCATTCTACAGCATTGACCCAAGGATATCAAAGGTTTCAGAAAAGGCTCTGGAGCTTTGCCGCCCGTATCTGGACAGGACGGACGAGATCACCGAATACAACCAGCAGAAAATGCTCCGTGCCTTTCAGAAGGCAAGAGTCAGCGAAAGCTATTTTGCCGCATCAACAGGATACGGCTACGGCGACAGAGGACGTGAGGCTCTTGACGAGGTCTTTGCGGAAGTGTTCGACACCGAAGACGCTCTTGTCCGCCATAATTTTGCAAGCGGCACTCATACCCTGACGGTAGCGCTTTTTGGTGTTCTGCGTCCGGGCGATACGATGATCTCAGTAACCGGTCTGCCGTATGATACTCTTCAGGGTGTTATCGGTATCGGCGGAAAGTCCTCCGGTTCTCTGAAAGAGTTCGGCATAAACTACGAACAGCTTGATCTCCTTCCCGACGGAAAAGTTGACCTCGAAGGTATGAGATCACGAATAAAGTCCGATACTAAAATGGTATATATCCAGCGTTCAAGGGGCTATTCCCTCAGACCGACTCTTACTTCAAAGGACATCAGGGAGATCGCCGGTCTCGCTCACAGCCTTGCGCCGGACTGCATCGTCATGCTCGATAACTGCTACGGAGAATTTGTCGAAACAACTGCGCCGGGTTCGCTCGGAGTCGATCTTTTTGCCGGTTCGCTGATAAAGAATCCCGGCGGCGGCATTGCGCCGACAGGCGGATATATTGCCGGAAAACATAAGCTTGTTGAGGATTGCAGCTACCGTCTTACCACTCCCGGCACGGGAAAGGAGATCGGCTGCACTCTCGGAAACAACCGTGAACTTTTTATGGGAGCTTTCAGCGCGCCTCACGTTACAGGCGAGGCTCTCAAAACCGCAATATTTACATCCGCTCTGTATGAGCTTTTAGGCTTTGAGGTCACTCCACGATATAACGAAGAAAGAGGCGACATAATACAGGCAATACTCCTCAAAAACGAAGAACGTCTCATAAACTTCTGTCGTGGAATACAGCAGGCTTCACCGATAGATTCCTTTGTCACTCCCGAACCCTGGGATATGCCCGGATATGACAGCAAGGTCATTATGGCTGCCGGAGCGTTCACTCTCGGCTCTTCTATAGAATTGTCCGCCGATGCACCTCTTCGTGAGCCTTATGCCGTATGGATGCAGGGTTCTCTCAACTTCCACACAGGAAAGCTTGCAGCAATGCTGGCAGCTTCCAATATTCTTGACATCTGATCATATTATCCCGACACGATCCTTCTCCTGAAAGGGGCCAGAACAGAATGAACACTTTTCCGCAGGAAATACAGGACAATACTAAAAAGCATAAGCTCAATATGAAAAGAGCAGTGGGGATCTGTTCCTTTCTGTGTCTTTTTTCGCTGTTCCTTCATAATCTTCTGGGAGTTTTAGTATCCGTTTTCGGTCTCAATAAAGACATAACTCCATACATCATAAGTGCGGGCGTTCTGACGATAGCCGCAACTCTTCTTCCGGCGCTCTTTATGATAAAAACAAACGGAAGCATAAAAAAATGTCTCCGGCTCGGAAAAACAAACACAAAGCTCTTTGATTCGGTCCTTATCGTTATTTTCGGGTCGGCAGGGTGTCTCACGGCAAGCTTCTTCGTTGACCTTGTCACAAGCTTTCTGCCTCAAAAAGCAGTGTCGATCTACGTCATCTTTGACGGGAATTTTTTTACGATAGTACTGATGGCTCTGTCATTTGCAGTACTTCCGGCAGTTTGTGAAGAGATCGCATACAGGGGATATATCTACCGTGCAATGCTGAGGTACGGACAGCTTTATGCCGTGCTGTTTTCGTCTGTTTTGTTCTCACTCATGCACTCGGACATACAGACAGCTATGTTTGCGTTTTTATGCGGGTTTATTATATGCTGTGTCAGAAAAACCACCGGAAGCATACTGCTTGGGATAATAATACATTTTATCAACAATCTCATGTCTGTCATCGGCACTGCAGTAAAAATATATGCAGGACAGAATTCCTACGGAGTTACCTTCTATATCATCACAAACGTTTCACTCGTGCTGTTTATAATAACCTCATTTATTCTCCGCAAAAGAAAAATCCATCTGTTTTCCTTCAAAAAAAGCCCCTATCCGCTAAGCAAAAAAGATAAGCTGCTCATTACAATAAGCTGCCCGATATTTATCGGATTTGTCGCCGCAGCTATTGCCGCAAAATTTATATGAAAGAGGCAGTTATGACTCAGGACGAAAAATTCATGCTTGAAGCCATAGATGAAGCAAAAAAAGCCCTTGCTCTTGGCGAGGTGCCTGTCGGGGCTGTTATAGTCAGAAACGGCACCATAATCGGCAGAGGATACAACCGCCGTGAAACAGACAAAAATGCCGCAGGTCATGCTGAGATGGCTGCGGTCGAAGAGGCCTGCAAAAACACAGGCGGCTGGCGGCTCTGGAACTGCTGTCTTTATGTTACGCTTGAACCCTGTCCCATGTGTGCAGGTGCGGTGATAAATTCACGTATCGACCGTGTAGTTTTTGGCGCTTACGACAAAAAAGCCGGATCATGCAGCTCGGTCATAGACCTCTTTGCTCTGCCCTTCAACCACAGACCCGCATCAACGGGCGGTGTACTCGGGGAAGAGTGTGCAAAGCTGCTGTCGGATTTTTTCGTCAGCAAACGTACAAAAAATATCACCCCGCCAAAAAGCAGGGTGATACTCACTCTTGACACTATAACAAAAAGTCCGGAAGAACCGTCAGAAGCTCTCCGACTTCTCAAAAAAGATTTTGTGCTTGTTCTCCTGAGCTTTCTGTCAGAAGATGAGACCGCAGATATACTTCATACACTCGGACTTGAAGCAATTTTTGACAGCCGTATATTCTGCTCCAGAGACCTTTCTTCGGAAACCGCCGCTCTTCGTCATGCCGTCCGGCGGCACGGAACAAAAAGTACCGTTTTGACCGGCAGCACAGACCTTGACCGTGCAGCGGCACAGACTTCCGGAATAGAATATCTCCACGCCGCTTATTCCGGTTCAAAAACAAAAGCTCCGTGCCGTAAGATCAACTCTCTTTCCGACATCACAGAGCTTAAAGAAATATCCCGATAAAAAGCCTGTTCCGAAGCACTTCCGGAACAGGCTTGATTTTTTTGTTCAGTTTCCGAGACCGATACGGTTATACTGCCGAAGCACAAGCTCCAGTGCAGCTCCGAGTATCATTCCGATGAAGATATAGACAAAGAGTCTCGGTTCAAACGGACCGCCGATTATGATTCTGCCGACATTTCCGTCATAGAATGAATTGTACCATCCGTACTCCATCAACCTGAAAAGCTGAGGGATAGACAGCACCACAAATGCCGCAGCACCGCACACCCATGCCGCACCTTTACGAATGATTATGGCGGTCAAGAAATAAAAGCCCATCGCAATGAAGATAAAGCTGCCCTCCATCGCAAATTTCTTTACGCCGATACCCGAAGACACAGACACATCAGTTATCCTTACAATATAACCGACAGCGATCAAAACGACCGCAATGATAAAATAAACTATTCTGTTCCGCTGCATAAAACTTCCCCCATCATATCGGAGAAATCGAAAATATACTTGTCCGCAACGCTCCTGAGATACTGCTCGCTGTCCTTTGAAGCCTCATCATACACGGCGACCGTAAACATATCCGCCTTGTTTGCTCCATCAATACCTTCGGGTATATCCTCAAAGACAATGCAGTTTTTTTCCGACACTCCAAGTTTCCTTGCGGTATAGATATAAATATCCGGATGGCTCTTGTTTTTCCCGACCTGAGAGGTATAGCATATCTCATCGAAATAATGGTCTATCCCGTTGCTTTTAAGGACAGGCTCCAGCAGTCCAGGGTCAGACGATGTTGCCATTCCAAGCTTGACGCCTTTGTTTCTGAGATAATCAAGATACTCTTTTGTGTAGGGTTTGAGTCTGACATGGCAGGCATATTCATGTCTCGCCATATCCAGCCAGATATTGACTATCTGTTCCACACTTTCCTTCAATCCATAGGTTTTTTGTGTATATTCGGCTGCGGTCTCAAAGAACATTCCCCTTACCGTTTCGGTATATTCCCTCGTAACGGGTATGCCTCTCTGAGTAAGAAAGTCCCGATCGACCTTTTCCCACACATACATAGAGTCAATGATCGTACCGTCAAGGTCAAAGATAGCCGCCTTAAAATTTCTCATACATTCCTCCGAAAATCCGGCAGCAAACTGTCTATAATACAGCAAATATATACAATACCCCTACAAACTGTATTATATCACAGGCTGTCTAAAGTTTAAAGATACTAAAAACAAAAATTTAGAGTAATTTTTTTGTACACTTTAACAACAAACAACAATAATCAAAGTATCGGCAGCATAACAGGCTCACGTCTGCGATATACTGTAAAATGAGTGAACCCGCATTTGAGAAGCATATTAAGTCCGTCCTCTATTCCTGCACCGACATCGCCCCAGCGGTGAGCGTCAGAACCCATTGTAACATACTTTCCGCCAAGCTCACGATATCTTCTTATAACGTCCTCATCAGGAAGAGTTTTTCCGATAGGCTGTCTGAGCCCGGAGGTATTCACCTCGAGTGCAATATCCTTTTTTATTATAGCCTCAAGCACCTCATCTATCTGCTGAGAATAATCCTTTGGAGTGATCTTCAATTCGGGATTGCTGACAAGATAGCGGAACGGATAGGTGAGGTGTGCAAGGGAATCGAATTTTCCATATTCGATAAGCTCCATCATTTCATCAAAATACCGTTCAAGAAGAGATCCTGTATTTTCTGCGGTATAGTTGAGATAATAGAAATCCTGTTCGTTCCTGAGATTATGGAGCGAGCCGAGAACGAAATCATAATTTCCGAGAGAAAGCGCCTCCTGTGCAGCATCAAGATCCTGAGTCGGCTGACCAAGCTCAATGCCCGAATAGATTTTCAGTCTGTTGCTGTAAAGTCCCCGTGCCTTCAGGGTATCACGGATAGAACCTTCGATAGAGCTGCGGAGGTCATTTTTGTAATATACATCGCAGTCGCAGTGATCGGTTATCGTCACGGAATAGAGTCCAAGGTTGAATGCCCTGTCTGCAAGCATAATAACGCTGTCCTTAGCGTCAAAAGAATTACTGCTGTGGATATGGTTGTCCGAAATAAACTTATACTTCATAATTTTTCCTCTCCATAGATGGGATATTTCATCAAAGAGCATTATATCATTTTTATTATATTTTTCAAACATAAATACTACCCAAATTCATCCTTATTTTTGGGTCAAAATGTCAAAACGCAAAAAAGCGCCCGTACCATTTGATACGGGCGCAAATATTGAACTGTCATTAAAGTCCCGGAGTAAGCGGAGAGGGATTATTGTTTGGATTCGTGTTTGTGCCTGAGCCTGAGCCAAATTTTACATAGGTTTCTGACATTCCGTTGACTGAAAGTATGAGCTTGCCGCCGCTGAGAGAATAAGTAAATGTCTGACTCTGTCCGTTAAGCTGGTTGTTCATTGTAAGATTGCTGCCGTTTGTAGAATAAGTGCCGATTTTTGTCGGATTTTCAGTTCCGTTACTGATCGTAACATAATAGATAGTGCCGTCAGACCTGAACTCCATATAGGCATCATTACCCGTATAGCCCTCCTGCACCCATTTTCCGACCAGACCGCCCGAACCCGAACTGCTTTCAGAGCATCCGGCAGCACAAAGACAGCTCAGAACGATCATAAAAAGCAACCCGATGATACCTGCTGTTTTTTTCATATCGTTGACCTCCTTTAATAAGCATGATCTCAAATACCCTGTTATAATAATAATCTATTTCCATATTTTTGTCAACAAAAAAACCGTACCATCCGATACGGGCGCAAATATTGAACTGTCATTAAAGTCACGGAGTAAGCGAAGAGAGATTATTGTTCGGAGCTGTGTTTGTGACAGGAACATATCTTTTAAGATGTTCCGTTGCACTGCCCTCAGACGACAGGGTCATTTTATCGCCGCTTATATGATAAGTATATTTTACAGACTTTCTGCTGTCATCGTTATTGAGCGTCAGGCTGCTGCCGTTTATAGTATAATCTCCTGCTTTTACGGAGCTGTCCTTGCCGTTATACACCTGTCCATAATACCATGTATAGTCAGACCTGAATTCCATATATCCAATGTTTCCAGATGCGCCTTCATATACCCATTTTCCGAAAATACTTTCCGGACTGCTGTCAGAGGCATCATCTGAAACATCTTCCGGACTGCTGACTGAGTCAATACTTGAAGCCGTTTCCGAACTGCTTACAGAAACGCTCTTTGAACTGCTTTCTGAATCATCCGACTCGCTTTTAATGCAGCCTGCCGCACAAATACAGCTCAGCGCAAGCGCAGATACAAGACATACAATTACAAATCTTTTTTTCATTTTTTGACCTCATATTTATTTTTATCACATAGACATTATAGTCATAAATATTTTCTTTGTCAACACTTATACAATATGTCATATTCTCTTGACATTCCGTGCGGTCGTGGTATAATTGTTAGTATACTAACAATAAGCAAGCTAACTTTTTTTGAAAGGAGGAATAAGATGACTTCCGAAAAGTATATCGGCATCGAGATCAGCAAGATCAACAACCTTATGAAACGTGACCTCATAAAAACTGCCGCTGAAAACGATACCGAAAATCTTGGAAAGCACGGCTGGATAATCGGCTTTCTTGCGGAGCATCAGAACGAGGATATCTTTCAGAAGGATATCGAAACAAATTTTTCCATAAGGCGCTCTACTGTTTCCAATATGCTCAAGCTGATGGAACAAAAGGGCTTTATAACCCGTGAAAGCGTCAGCGGAGATGCACGGCTGAAAAGGATAGTCCTCACCCGCAAGTCGCTGGACATTCACCGCCGTCTTTTGGAACAGATACGTGAGAAGGAAAAGCTTCTCAGGCGGGATATTCCCGAAGAGGAGCTGAGCGCATTTTTCAGCACCCTCGAAAAAATACAGAAAAATATTGAATAGGAGGAAAAGAGATGATAAAAACGCTTTCAAAATGCGTGCGTGAATACAAAGTCCCTTCGATAATCACGCCGGTATTTATTATCTTTGAGGTCATTCTCGAAGTGCTTATCCCCTTTTTTATGGCGGATATCATCGACAACGGCATCGACAAAGGCGATATCAACTACATCTGGAAAATGGGACTTGTGCTTGCGCTTCTTGCCTTCGCTTCACTGGCATTCAGCGCACTTGCGGGAAAATATGCCGCTGTTGCATCGGCAGGCTTCGCAAAGAATCTGAGACACGATATGTTCTATAAGATACAGAACTATTCCTTTGCGAATATCGACAAATTTTCAACATCCAGCCTTGTCACGAGAATGACTACGGACGTTACAAACGTACAGAACTCATATCAGATGATACTCCGCATGGCTTTCCGTGCGCCGTGCATGATGATCTTTGCAATGGTGATGTCGTTCCGGGTGAACTGGTCGCTTTCGATGATATTTGTAATATTCATCCCTGTCATTGCCCTTGCTCTCGGCATCATAATCAAGTTCGCACACCCCGTTTTCAGGAGGGTGTTTGAAAAGTACGACAAGCTGAACAACGTAGTTCAGGAGAACCTTCACGGCATCCGTGTTGTAAAGTCCTTTGTGCGTGAAGACCACGAAAACGAAAAATTCAGGAACATCTCAAACGACATATACAAGGACTTCACAAAAGCCGAAAAGATCATAACCTTCAATATGCCCATCATGCAGTTATGCGTTTATGCCTGTATCCTGCTCATTTCATGGTTCTCAGCCCACAAGATCGTTGACGGCGAAATGACGACAGGTCAGCTCACAAGCATGATGACATACATCATGCAGATACT
>DBWG01000028.1:30656-38998 GCA_002308635.1 Ruminococcaceae bacterium UBA1244
TTCAGCTACGCAAAGGACAAAAACAAACTCTGCCTCAAAAACGCCGATATAAAAATAAATTCCGGTGAGACCATCGGTATAATCGGCGGTACAGGATCTTCAAAATCAACATTTGTCCAGCTTATCCCAAGACTCTATGACGTTACGGAAGGACGCATACTTGTCGGCGGAAAGGACGTTCGTGAATACGAGATCGAATCCCTGAGAAACTCCGTTGCAATGGTGCTTCAAAAGAATGTCCTCTTCTCCGGAACCATAAAAGAGAATCTCCGCTGGGGCAGCGAAAACGCAACGGACGAAGAACTCATAAAAGCCTGCAAACTTGCCTGTGCGGACGATTTTATACAGCAGTTCCCCGATAAATACGATACCCATATCGAACAGGGCGGCACAAACGTTTCCGGCGGTCAGAGACAGAGACTCTGTATTGCCCGTGCCCTGCTCAAAAAGCCGAAGATACTTATCCTTGACGATTCCACCAGCGCAGTTGATACAAAAACTGACGCTAATATCCGCAGGGCATTCCTTGAAGAAATTCCCGACACAACAAAGCTTATCATAGCACAGCGTATCTCGTCCGTTCAGGATGCCGACAGGATAATCGTAATGGACGGCGGTAAAATAAACGCTTTCGGCACTCACGAAGAGCTTCTCAAAACAAACAAGATATATCAGGAAGTCTATTATTCTCAGCAGAAAGGAAGTGGAGCTGATGAATAGAAGCGCACGTCCTATGAGGATGGGCAGACACGGTATGCCCGCAGGTATGCCCCCGATGCAGAAGACTCATCCCGGAAAAACAATAAAGCGCCTTCTCAAATATATCGGCGCTTATAAAGTCAGATTCATTTTTGTAATTATCTGTATCGTCATAAGTGCCGGAGCGGGTGTTGCAAGCTCCCTGTTCCTCAAAATTCTTATCGATGACTATATCACCCCGCTCATGGGGGCGGCTGAAAAGGACTTTTCGGGACTTCTCACATTTGTCCTTATCATGGCGGCAGTCCTGCTTTTGGGCGCATTTGCGACCCTGATGTACAACCGGCTGATGGTCACTATCTCTCAGGGCGTACAGAAGAAGATCAGGGACGAAATGTTTGAACATATGCAGACTCTCCCGATAAAGTATTTCGACACCAACACTCACGGCGACATAATGAGCCGATATACAAATGATACGGATACCCTCCGTCAGATGCTTTCAATGAGCATCCCGACGATGTTCTCGTCCTCAATGACGATAATCGCCGTATTCTTTACAATGCTGTTCCTGAATGTATGGCTGACACTGTTTGTTGTTGTGTTCGTAGCCTTTATGATGTTCATAACCAAGACCATCGCAGGCAGAAGCGCAAAATACTTCATTGCCCAGCAAAAGGAATTGGGCGATGTAAACGGTTATATCGAAGAAATGATAAACGGTCAGAAGGTCGTCAAGGTATTCTGTCACGAAGAAAAAGCCAAAGAGGAATTTGACACCAAAAACGAAGCCCTCTGCAAGACTGCCACAAACGCAAATACCTATATTAATATTCTCATGCCGATAATGAACAATCTCGGAAACATCCAGTATGTTCTTATTGCGATAGTCGGCGGACTGCTTGCAATAAACGGTGTCAGTGCCGTTTCCATCGGCGACCTTGCGGCATTCCTCCAGCTCTCTAAGAACTTTACCCGTCCCATCAGCGAAATTTCCAACCAGTTCAATTCAATTATAATGGCTCTTGCCGGTGCTGAACGCATATTTGACCTTATGGACGAAACAAGCGAAACAGACAACGGCTATGTTACTCTTGTCAATGCAAAATACGACAAGGACGACAGGCTTACCGAGACCGAAGAACGCACCGAAATGTGGGCATGGAAGCACCCTCACGGCGACGGCACTGTAACATACACCAAAGTGACCGGCAGAGTCGTAATGGACGATGTGGATTTCGGATATGTTCCAGAAAAAGTCGTACTGCATAACATCACCCTGAACGCCGAACCCGGTCAGAAGATAGCTTTTGTCGGTTCGACAGGTGCAGGAAAGACGACTATCACCAATCTTATCAACCGATTCTACGACATTGCCGACGGAAAGATACGCTATGACGGGATAAACATAAACAAGATCAAAAAATCCGATCTTCGCCGTTCACTCGGGATAGTGCTTCAGGACGTTCACCTGTTCACGGGCACGGTCATGGACAATATCCGCTACGGAAAGCTTGACGCAACCGATGAAGAATGTATTGTTGCGGCGAAGCTTGCAAACGCACACGATTTTATCACAAGACTTCCAGACGGCTACAACACTGTCATAACCGGTGACGGCGGACAGCTCTCTCAGGGACAGTGCCAGCTTATTTCGATAGCGAGAGCGGCAGTTGCAGACCCGCCTGTAATGATACTTGACGAAGCGACATCGAGCATAGACACCCGTACAGAATCTCTCGTACAGCAGGGAATGGACGGATTGATGTACGGCAGGACAGTATTTGTAATAGCACACAGACTATCTACAGTACGCAACTCTGACGTTATAATGGTGCTTGAACTCGGACGGATAATCGAGCAGGGCAGCCATTCAGAGCTTATAGCCCAGAAAGGAAAGTACTATCAGCTCTACACAGGAGCGTTCGAGATGTCATAATTTTCAAAAGCCAATAAAAGCCGGACCGCACAGAAGCAGTGCAGTCCGGCTTTTATTTTATTTATATTTTTATAGCAATTCAAAGCGTGGAGCCGGCAAGCTGCCGGTGCCGACTTTGCGCTCCGCTTCTTCCGCAACGGACACTTTATCGCCGCAGCACAACATTTCTACATCAGACAGAGTTGTGCGCAAATCGTGTGCAGAGGAACACTGCCGGACGTGGAAGAAAGCAGCCAAAGTGAACCTTTATGGTTCACGACGCAGACGGATGTTATAGAAGTATCTGCGTTCTAAAGTTGGGTGCGGCAGCTTGCCGCCTGCGCCGGAGTCAGAAGAAGTTCTCTTATCCTGTCGAACCTGTCGGAGAGATAGAGATATCCAAAAAGAGCTTCAAGACCTGTTGCGGTATGATAATCGGCATTTGAAGCGTTTTTGGGAGTGTGGGAGGTGTGGGCATTCCTGCCCCGCCTGAAAACATCGGCTTCTTCCTCCGTCAGAAGGTGTTCTATTTTTGCATACAATTCAGCCTGAGCCTCACAGCGCACACGCTCGACCTTCAGCTTGTTAAGCTCCTTTACGGGACGGTTTGCAGAACAAACTATTTCCTCCCTGACAAAAAGGTCAAACACCCCGTCACCTACAAACGCAAGTGTAAGCGGGCTGAGCTGTGACGGTTCACAGTCAAACAATGTCAGTCTTGCCAATGATAACACCCCATCATTCAACAAAATCAAACTCTATCTCATACATACTTACGGTATCGCCTTCATTGATACCCGCTGCTTTCAGTGCGTCAATAACGCCTGAGCTTACAAGCACTCTCTGGAAATACTGTAGCGACTCAGAATCATCAAAATTGATCGTCCTCAGAACTCTCAGCAGCCAGTCAGCCTCAACAAAGAACACACCATCGTGTTTGGTGATCCTTACCTCCTGCTTTCCGATATCGCTCTCGGCAATAACAGGAGCCTCTTCCCTCTCGTATCTTGTGATAGGCGGAAGCTTTGAAAGCTGTTCCTGTATCTCTTTAAGGAGCGGTTCGGTCTGGTATGCTATCGCCGCCATTATCGGGAAGAATTTATATCCCTTGTCCTCGATATATTTCCTGAAATCCTCAACCGTTTCATCGTCCGTAAGGTCGCACTTGTTTGCGGCAACGATCATCGGTCTTTCGGCAAGTTCGGGATTGAACTTTTTCAGCTCGTTATTTATTGTTTCAAAATCCTGTTTCGGGTCTCTGCCCTCGCTGCCGGAAACATCAACAACGTGAACAAGCAGCCTGCACCTCTCAACATGGCGCAAAAACTGATGTCCAAGACCAAGACCGTCATGTGCGCCCTCGATAAGTCCGGGGATATCCGCCATAACGAATGAAGATTCCTCGCCCATTCGTACAACGCCCAGAACAGGAGTTATTGTCGTAAAGTGATAATCGGCTATTATCGGCTTTGCCTCGCTGACAACGGAGATCAGCGTTGACTTTCCGACATTCGGAAAACCGACAAGTCCGACATCCGCAAGAAGTTTAAGTTCAAGCTGAACATCAAAGGCTTCTCCGGGCATACCGGGCTTTGCAAAACGTGGAGTCTGTCTTGTTGGAGTAGCAAAATGCGTATTGCCAAAACCGCCCTTACCGCCCTTTGCAACAACAACCGGTTCGCTGTCAGAAAGATCAGCAAGCACTCTGCCGGTTTCCGCTTCTTTTACAACAGTTCCCTTCGGCACTCTGATAACAAGATCCTCTGCTTTTTTTCCGTTGCACCTGCCGCCTCTGCCGTTTTCACCTTTTGGAGCGACATACTTTCTTTTGTACCTGAAATCCGCCAGCGTTGAGAGGTTCGTATCGGCAACAAAGACGATATTTCCTCCGCGTCCGCCGTCACCGCCGTCGGGACCTCCCGAAGCGACATATTTTTCTCTGTGGAACGTAACAGCGCCGTCGCCGCCGTCCCCTGCCTTTATATAAATTTTTGCAATATCAACAAACATAACCTTTCCCCTCCCCTGGCGCAGAGCCTGCGCACCCTATTTGGGAACGCAAAAACTTTTATAGCGTCAGTCTGCGTCACGACCCTTACTGGTCGCTTTGGCTGTTTCCTTTTACGTCTGCGGCTTTGGCTGAGCCTGCGCACCCTAACTATAGCAATCCAAAATAATAATATCAAACCTGCGTAGTATGGAATTGAATTGAAAATTAATGTCCAGTGCGGTCACGCACCGCAAGCCGTTCGCACCGGAAGAAGTGAGCAACGCAGATGTATGCCAATGAAGTGTCTGCGTTATAAATACGGGGCTCCGGCAAAAACACCGAAGCCCCGATTTTTGTAACTATTACTGCTCTACAGCGTAAACAGAAACCTGCTTGCGGTCACGGCCTACACGCTCGAACTTTACTGTACCGTCGATCTTTGCAAAAAGGCTGTCATCAGATCCTCTGCCGACATTGTTGCCGGGATGGATGTGAGTACCGCGCTGCTTTACAAGGATGTTACCTGCAAGTACGAACTGTCCGTCAGCACGCTTTGTGCCAAGACGCTTTGATTCGGAATCACGGCCGTTCTTTGTAGAACCGCCTCCCTTTTTATGAGCAAACAACTGTACATTGATCTTAAGCATTAATTACACCTCCGAAATTATAACTTTCAAATACTCCGGATACTGTTCCTGCACTGACATCAGATGGAGCTTTAATCCCTCCAAGATATCCCTGCACCTGTCTATATCCGTTCCATTCACACACAGCAGCATATCGCCGTCCTCTGCCTCAGCCTGTGCATCAGCGCCGATAACATCGGTTATGGTATTTGCAGCCATATAAGCTCCCGATGACACAAACGCACAAACAACGTCCTTTCCGGATTCTTCATAACCCGAATGACCCGTTATATGGAAGCCGGTCAGCCTGCCGTCATGTGAAACAAAAAATTCCGCCTCGATCATTATGCCTCGATGGACTCGATCTGTACTTTAGTATAGAACTGTCTGTGACCCATCTTGCGCTTCTCGCCCTTTTTAGGCTTGTAGGTAAACACGGTGATCTTCTTGCCCTTACCGGTCTTGAGGACCTTGCCTGTTACCTTTGCTCCGTCAACATAAGGGGCGCCGACCTTAAATCCGTCGTCTGTGCTGACTGCAACTACCTTAAAATCTACGGTTGCGTCATCTTCTGCCTGAAGCTTCTCAACATATACAACATCGCCGTTAGCAACCTTGTACTGCTTTCCGCCTGTTTCGATTACTGCGTACATATTTGCACCTACCTGTTTTATAAACTCGCTGCTCAAAGGCGGGACAGGGATGAATGTCCGCAGGACACCCAAAACTGCACACTTAAAAAAGCCCATAGCATGCGGCCTTATTATAATACCATAACCAAACTTTAATGTCAATAGGCGTGCGCACAGTTTTTTTATGCAGCGGCAAATTTATTCAAAGGCAGAAACAAAGCGCCGCATGACATAACAAAGGCAAACTCTCAGACCCTCTCGGGTTCCTCATTACGAGGGACAAAAAGTACATTTTGTGATTATCAGTAATTTATAAAAACGCTGAATTTATGCGGCTTTTAGCTTAATATCAACGAATTTACAGCGGTATTATTTTGCTGTTTTTTGGGGACACTGTCCCCAAAGTGTCCCCAAAAGCAAAAGGCTCAAAGCCGGCAGCTTCAAGCCTGATCTACTGTTATTCTGTTGTGCCGTTGTTCATTTCAGCAGTTCAAGAGCAAGCTTCATTCCGATACACATTCCCATGTTGAAATGTTCCGTTGTTGCAATGGTGTATTCTTCTGCTTCATTCTCCAAATACTTGTCATACAAAGCGCTCTGTTCTTCTGAAAAGGAATCAATGAGCCTGTGGAAATCCGGCTTTGTTTTTTCTCTAAATGCTCGCATTTCGTCAGACGCTCCCATTACAGAAAATCCGTCAAGAGTAGAACAAAGCTCCGAAGAAAGCGGCATTGCTTCCCGTGAGAAGCGGTTAGTGTTAAAAAAATCCTTATAAAAGTTTCCCATTAATTTATACTTCCTTTCTTTTAAGGTATTGCCGGAGCTGCTGCCCTGTGGTATAATCAGCATGGAGCTTTATGCTCCGGCTTTTGTTGGTGGCGGCTGTTCGTGCTTGTGAGGCGTTGGAACTGCCGCCGCTGCTTATTCCCACCGCCTGTAAACCTCTGTCATATACGGTCCGTTGTTCAAGTGATCGTGTATCAGATATTGCTCTATGTCCCTGACTTCCTGAGAGCTTACCGCTTTGAGCTGTACAGCCATTTTCAAAGCTCCAAGAGTTTCATAGATGAGCGACTTTGAATAGGAGTTCACAGCATACCTTGCACGCTTCCAGAGAGCTTCTACAAGCTCTTGCTTGTTTACCTGTCCCATTACTTCACTTCCTTTCATCGTGCCGCTGTAGCGGTCAGAAACGGCACTACAGCGGCATTTGATATTGTTCTGTCAGATTGAGAGGTTGAGCCGGAGCCCTGACATCATATCAGCGTAGTAGCCGCCTGTGATCGCCTGCAAGCTCGCTCTGATCTCCGTTACCTTGTCCATTACTCCGGAGAGGATCGCAGCCACAGCGGCCGGGATGTAACCCATTTTATAAGTCTTGCTGCCGTTCACGCTTACCAGTACGGCTATTGCGTTGCTGTCGTATGTGTTGCGGCTCTCTCTCTGTAAGGTGATCTGCACACATTCAGCGGTATAGCTCCGGAGATGGTCTATAGCTCTCTGCCTGTTGTACTTGCTCACTCCGGCAACCTTTACAGCGGCCTTGCTCTTTGCCAATCTCCAAGCGGCACGGAATGCAGCGGAGAGAGTATAACCCTTTTTTCTGAGGTTGTTTGCTACCTTGCATATTACTGATCTGTTATACATAACTGCCGCCCCTTTCCGCTGTTGATCGTGTGTTTGCGTTCCTTACTGTATTTATTATAAAGGATTTTCTTTATAATGTCAATAGTTTTCTTAAAGTTTTTTCTACATTTTATAAAATAATTTCTTTAGTTTATAAAGAAAAGTCTTGACATTTATCGTAATTTGTTGTATAATTGTTATAATAGGAAAGGTGGCGATAATATGACAAATGCCCAGAAAATAAAGATGGCTCTTGCATATAAGAACATGAGTGAATCAGAGTTAGCACGACAGCTTGGGACTACTCCGCAGGCGTTTAATCAGAGAATGAAAACAGACAAGTTTTCAAGTAACGATTTGGAAAGGGTTGCAGCCGTTCTCGGCGGTAAGTGGATAGCAGAATTTCAGTTCCCGGACGGAACAAAGATTTGAGGTTGAAAATATGGAAGTTATAAGCAATATTCCAAACTATACCGGAATAGGAGTTTATAGTATTATAGATACGGAAACAGGAAAAAAGTATATTGGAAGTAGTAAAAATGTCAGAAAAAGAATAATACAACATGCCAAAAGTGTTGAAAATGGTACAGGTAATAAAGAACTTTGCGACGCATACAAGCAAGGACACATATTGAAGTGTGAATTACTTGAAACAATTCCATATGGTGTCAACACTTACTTTCTGTTGGATAGGGAACGCTTTTTTATTAAACAAACACCGAGAAAAAAATTGATGAACATTGCTCCACCTGTTTCTATAACAGAAGAACAAGAATTAAGGTTATTGAAAAATAGTGGTAATGATAGTTTTATTCTTGGTATATACAAAATAGCAGTTTCCAAGTTTTAGA
>DBWG01000113.1:0-2269 GCA_002308635.1 Ruminococcaceae bacterium UBA1244
GGCACCGGCGGCTCGCCGGAGTGGTTTCAAAATTGAAACCGGAGGAATTGGGAATGGAGTATTGACATAATTGAGGAATGATAGTAAAATAAACTATATAGTTGTGTTCGGAACTAAAAAGATTTTTTGTATAAATGTGCGTAATAATAGTACAAAAGATCAAAAAATGAAAACGGAGGTCATATCATAGTGCTATCAGAATTTAACAGAAAGGGCTTCTCAGGGAATAACGGCAGAAAGAGCGCCTCAGGCTCAAAACCGTTTCCGGGAAAAAGAGATGCCCGAAAGAAGATGTTTTCCGGGAATACAGCCGGAAACAGGCTTTCTTCCGCTCATTCGGTAAAGCTGCCGGATCAGTTTATCGGAAAGAGGGAAGGGGCTGCCTCTGCCTTTGGAGCAGGGAAAAAGCCTGTATTTGACTCTCAGCCTTCAAAACAGGGCAGACAGGGTTATAACGGCTATAACAAACAGGGTGATTATCCTTCAAAAAGACGCTACAACAATGCGGCAGATCATTCCGTCAAGGTGACGTTTCTCGGCGGACTGAATGAGATCGGCAAGAACATAACTCTCTTTGAGTGCGATAACGATATGTTCCTGCTTGACTGCGGAATGGCATTTCCGGACGGCGATATGCTCGGAGTTGATCTCGTTATCCCTGATTTTACCTACATCGAACGCAACAAGGATAAGATCAAGGGAATAGTCCTTACTCATGGACATGAAGATCATATCGGCTCTCTGCCGTACCTCCTCAGAAAGATCAATGTCCCGATCTTCGGAACACCGCTTACTCTCGGACTTGTTGACAGTAAGCTCAAGGAGCATAATCTCTCCGGAAAAGTTAAACTCAATACCGTTCTTCCGGGTCAGAGAATAAAGCTCGGCTGTATGTCTATAGAGTTTATCCATGTCAATCATTCAATACCGGATTCCGTGGCGATAGCAATACATTCGCCTGCCGGAACTATCGTCCATACCGGCGACTTCAAGATCGACTGTACTCCCACAACAGGCGGGATGATCGACCTTGCACGTTTTGCAGAACTCGGAAAAGCCGGAGTTCTTGCACTTCTTGCGGAATCTACAAACGTTGAGCGCCCGGGCTATACTATGACCGAACAAAAGGTCGCTCATACCTTTGACCTGCTTTTTAAAGAGGCTGAAAAAAGCCGTATCATAATAGCAACATTCGCTTCCAACCTCGGAAGGATACAGCAGATACTTGACTGCGCTCAGAAATACGGAAGAAAAGTCGCATTCTCCGGAAGAAGTATGGTCAACAATATGGCGATAGCGTCCGAACTTGGCTATATAAACGTTCCGGACGGACTTATCATCGACATTGACCTTCTCGGCAGATATTCAAAAGAAGAAATAGTCCTTATCACAACAGGCAGTCAGGGCGAAACAATGTCCGCACTGTCAAGGATGGCATATTCCGACCACAGAAAAGTAGAAGTAGGTCCGGATGACTACATCATAATATCAGCAAACCCTATCCCCGGAAACGAAAAGGCAGTCAGCGCAGTTGTAAACGAGCTGATGAAGCACGGCTGTAAGGTAGTATATGAGTCGATGTATGAAGTACACGTTTCGGGACACGCCTGTCAGGAAGAACTGAAAATAATTCACGGACTTACAAAACCGAAATATTTCATTCCCGTCCACGGCGAACAGAAACACCTCATCAAACACGGCGAGCTTGCAATGTCGATGGGCATGGCACGTTCAAACATTTTCATCGGTGATATCGGCAATGTCGTTGAAATAAACAAGGAATATATGAAACAGCTTCCCAGTGTTCCGGCAGGCAAGGTGCTTGTTGACGGACTTGGAGTCGGTGATGTCGGCAGTATCGTACTGCGTGACAGAAAGCATCTCGGCGAGGACGGACTTATCGTTGTCGTTGTAACACTCGACGGCGAAGACGGCCATATCGTTGCAGGCCCCGATATCGTTTCAAGAGGGTTCGTCTATGTTCGTGAGAATGAACCTCTCATGGAAAGCGCAAAGAACGTAGTAGTCGATACCCTCGAGGAATGTTCCGAGGAAGGTTTGCGTGAATGGGGTGTTATCAAAAACACCATCAAGGACGAGCTTTCCAAGCTCCTTTATGACCGTACACGCCGCAGCCCCATGATCCTCCCAATCCTCATGGAAATTTAAAAAAATTGAAAATGGAAAATTGCGGTCACGCACAAAATCAAAACTAAGCAGGTGCGGGAAAGTCTGACAGAATAAGAAAATATCCGTTCTGAAAAAAGCA
>DBWG01000113.1:2297-9494 GCA_002308635.1 Ruminococcaceae bacterium UBA1244
ACGGCGCAAGCCGTCCGCACCGGATGCGCGTTACTGAATGTTCGCACCGGAAGAAGTAAGCGACCGTAAGGGAGCGTGTTCGGAGTTGTCCAGTGCGGTCACGCACAAAATCAAAACTAAGCAGGTGCGGGAAAGTCTGACAGAATGAGAAAATATCCGTTCTGAAAAAAGCAGCCCAAAGCCCGTTAAGGGCGACGGCGGTAATAGAAGGATAAACGGCGCAAGCCGTCCGCACCGGATGTGCGTTACTGAATGTTCGCACCGGAAGAAGTAAGCGACCGTAGGGAGCGGCGCCGGAGTCGTCCAGTGCGGTCACGCACCGGGAGGTGAAGATGAGTTGAGAAAGAGAGAGAGCAGAAATTTTGTACTGCCGCTGTTTGTGGTTTTTGCAGCAGCAATGTTGGTTATGGCAATATTGTCGGTGCAGTTCAGCGTTGCAATATTTTTTGTAGAGCTTGTTATCTCGCTGGCAGCACTTGCGGCTGTTATTATCTGGATAGTAAACCTCAAAAAATTTGTTTCGGCAGTGCTTACAAGCTCCAGTAAAAGAATATTTAAAGATGAAGCACGTACTATCGACGATCTGGGAGTGCCTGCGGTAGTGCTTGGCCCATATAATGAGATACTTGCGGCTAACGTCCTTTTTACTGAGGATCTTTGCGGCGGTGAAGACCCGCTGGGAGATAATATCAAAAAATACCTTTCGGGAGAGGACGCAAACTCTGTCTTTGGAAATAACGGTACCGATACCAGCTATAAGGGCAGATGGTATATCGCTTTCGGCGTCAGACATGAATACGGCGCTGTCGTCTATTTTATTGACGATAACCAGTATAAGCTCAATTCCGATGAATATCTTGAGTCACGTCCCGTTGTCGGTATAGTTGCATTCGACAATAAGGACGAGCTTGAACGTGAGACCGATAACAGCGAGGCAATACAGGTCACTGTCGCTGTTGAAACTGAGATCGTAAAATGGGTCGCTCAAACAAACGGCTTCTACAAAAAAATAAGCGGCGGCAGATATTTTGTCGTTATGGAAGAAAGAGATATCCATAGATTCGTTGATGAAAAATTCCGCCTGCTTGACGATATCAGAACAATAAAGATCAATGACAGGCTCAATGCGACCGTTTCTGTCGGACTCGGCAGAGGAGGAGATACCTTCAAGGAGAATGAACAGTGGGCAAGACAGGCTCTTGATATGGCTCTCGGACGAGGAGGAGATCAGGTCGCAATCAAAAAGGGCGATTCATACCAGTTCTTCGGAGGTATGTCAAAGGGTATTGAAAAACGTGATAAGGTGCGTACCCGTGTTATCGCTTCAACTCTCACAACACATATCAATAACAGCAGCAACGTTATCATTATGGGACACAGATTCTCCGATCTCGATTCTGTCGGCTCCTGTATAGGTATGTGGAGCGCAGTGGTAAAGGGACTCCACAAAAACGGCTATATCCTCCTCAACCGTCAGCAGACTCTTGCAAAACCTCTTGTTTCGAGTGTTGAAAAGGCAGGTCTTGAGGGTATTTTCAGGACAGAGGATGAGGCTCTGCCGCTTATCGACGATCATACCCTGCTTATAATCGTCGATACCCATAATCCGAATTTCCTTGAATCAAAGGCTGTGTATGAAAAGTGCAGCAGAGTGGTCGTTATAGACCACCATAGAATGATGGTGAACCATATAGATAAGGCACTTGTTTTTTATCACGAACCTTATGCGTCCTCGGCTTCGGAAATGACGGCGGAACTGATACAGTACCTCGGCCATGAATCTCTCAGCAGACTTGAAAGCGAGGCGCTTCTTGCGGGCATAATGCTCGATACAAAGAATTTCGTTCTCAGAACAGGTGTAAGAACGTTCGAGGCCGCTGCATACCTTAAATCAAAGGGTGCGGATACCGTCGAAGTAAAGCGCCTTTTCTCAAATTCGATAGATACCTACAAAGTAAAATATAAGCTTGTCAGCGAGGCTGAGATATTCAATTTCTGTGCCATAGCGAGCGCAGAAGAGGATATACCCGACATAAGAATAGCTTCCGCTCAGGCTGCGGACGAACTGCTCGGCATCGAAAATGTAAAGGCTTCGTTCGTTATGTATAAGACAGGCAAGACAACCAATATATCCGCACGTTCTTTGGGCGACCTCAATGTTCAGGTCATTATGGAACAGCTCGGAGGCGGCGGCCACCAGACAATGGCAGCCTGCCAGCTTGAAAATACAGGCATCGCAGAAGCCCGTGAAAAACTTGTATCCATCATCAGTGAACTTGATGTAAACAAGGATGATTGATCATAATAAAGAAAAAAGAAAAGAGGAAACACAATGAAAGTAATACTTCTTCAGGACGTTAAGGGAACAGGCAAAAAAGGAGAACTTGCAAACGTGTCTGACGGCTATGCAAGAAACTTCCTTCTTCCGCGCAAGCTTGCAAAGGAGGCTGACGCTCAGGCACTCAACGAACTGAAAAATGCCGAGCAGTCACGCCAACACAAGATCGCAGTTGAGACCGCCGAGGCAAAGGCAAACGCCGAAAAGCTTGAAGGCAAGGTCATCGAAATGACTGCAAAGGCAGGTCAGGGCGGAAAGCTCTTCGGCTCTGTAACAAGCAAGGAGATCGCGGCTTTGCTCAAACAGAAGTTCGGACTTGATATCGACAAGAGAAAGGTCATTCCCGAAAGCGATATAAAAGCATTTGGAACATACAACTGTGAGGTCAAGCTTTATACGGGCATCTCCGCCAACGTTAAGGTCATGGTCAAGGAACAGGAACAGTAAATCTTGATAAGGGTCAAAATTCGGAGTTCGGCTGAATTCCGAATTTTTGCGTATAAAAAGGAGATGAAAAAATGAGCGAAAGGGAGATCAGCTCCTCAATGGACGGAATGAACCTTCCGTTCAGCGTTGAAGCCGAACAGTCTGTGCTTGGAGCAGTGCTTCTTGATTCCGACTGCATTGCAAACGTGATGGAGATACTGCCGTCTGCGGAATATTTCCACCTCGCTGTGAACAGGGTCATATACAGCATTATGATAGAGCTTTTTACCCTGAACAGACCTGTGGATCTTGTCACCATCCTCGACAGGATGAAGGGCAGAAAGGAAATATCCGAAGGCGATGCAAAAAATTACCTGATGCAGCTTGCAAGCATAGTCCCGTCTATTTCAAGGGTAGAGGAATATGCAAGGATAGTCCGTGACAAATACCTTCTTAGAAGTCTTATCGAGTCGTCAAGAGAGATAATCGAAGACGCTTCAAGTCCGGTGGATGAGGTCACAAGACTGATAGATTCCGCCGAACAGCGCATTTTTGAAATACGTGACTCAAAAAGCACAAAGGGACTGCAAAAAATAGGCGACATTATCGTTGATACATTTGACAGGCTCGACCTGCTCAATTCTGAGGACAGCGATCTTTATAAGGGTATACCGACCGGAATAGGACTGCTGGATAATACGATAACCGGACTCAACCGTTCTGACCTCATACTTCTTGCGGCACGTCCCGGTATGGGAAAAACAAGTTTTGCACTGAATATCGCAAAGCACGTTGCACTCAAATGCAAGAGAAAAGTGGCGTTTTTCTCTCTCGAAATGACAAAGGAACAGCTTGCTTCACGTCTGCTCTCCATGGAGGGACTTATCTCCGGCACAACGCTCAGAACAGGAAAGCTCACCGATGACGAATGGACACGTCTTATAGAAGCAGGAGACGTTCTCAGCAAAACCGAAATATATCTGGACGATACGCCGGGCATTACCGTTCCGGAAATAAAGGCAAAGCTCAGAAGACAGAGAGGTGTCGATCTTGTGATAATAGACTACCTCCAGCTAATGTCCGCTTCAAGAAGGATAGACAACCGTGTGCAGGAAATTTCCGAGATAACACGAAACCTGAAAATACTTGCAAAGGAGTTCAATGTTCCGGTCATCACGCTTTCACAGCTTTCCCGTGCAAGTGAGCAGAGAGCCGAACACAAGCCCCAGCTCTCCGACCTGAGAGATTCGGGTTCTATCGAACAGGATGCGGATATAGTTCTGTTCCTCTATCGTGAGGATTACTATAAAAATACGGAAGGCGCCCGTGAGGATGCCGACAAAAACAGCGGCGAATGTATAGTCGCCAAAAACAGACACGGTGAAACACGCTCGGTTCCTCTGCACTGGCAGGGTGAGTTTATGCGCTTCACATCACAGGTACAGGGAAATGAATAATAAGGCAAGAAATGCTGTATCAAAATATGATATGCTCATAAAAGGAGACAGAATTATTGTCGGGCTTTCGGGCGGTGCGGATTCCTGTGCGCTGCTTCATTTTCTGTGTTCGCTCAGGGATGAGATGGATCTGAAAATATATGCCTGCCACGTAAATCATTGCCTCAGAGGAGAGGCGGCAGACAGTGACGAGGAATTTTCACGCCGTTTTTGTGAAAAAATGAATGTGGAGATCTTTGTTCTGCGAATAGATATAAATGCAGAGGCAGGACGCAGAAAGATCGGCACAGAACAGTGCGGAAGAGAAGTGCGGTATGAATTTTTCTACCGTAAAGCCGAAGAACTTGACGCTAAGATAGCCACCGCACATACGGCATCCGATAATGCAGAGACGGTAATATTCAATATTGCCCGTGGAAGCGGCATTTCAGGCCTTTGCGGGATACCGCCGGTCAGGGACAGGGTCATCAGACCGCTCATCACAAGCACAAGAGAGGATATAGAAAACTACTGTAAAGCTAATGACCTTGACTATGTTACGGACGCTACAAACCTTGAACGTGACTATAACCGCAACAAGATAAGGCTCGATGTGATACCCGTTCTGAGGGAGATCAATCCGTCTGTCATTGAATCGCTGTGTTCGATGTCCGGAAGGATGAGAGATGCGGAGGAGTTTATAAGAATATCTGCGGGAGAAGCTGTTGACGGAGCAAAAAAGGGCGGCGGATATGACGCTTCTGCACTTGCAGAACTGCATCCGGCAGTTTTTTCCGAAGCTGTAAGAAGCCTGTGCAGAAAATTTGAAGTAATTCCCGAAGCAAAACATATTGAACTTATCAAAAAAATTGTGTATAATGGTGGTGCGGTCGAGATAAGGAACGGCGTGTTTGCGGTATGCTCTCAGGGTATTTTCAGGGTGATACGTCCCGAACGTGCCGGCAGCTTTGAAGAAGTACCGCTTTCCATTGGTAAAATAACTATACAAAACAAGCGTTTTGACATTTCGGTTGTGGATAAGGACGATTTTTTGAAGTCTGCAAAATTTGAAAAAAATATATTTAATAATTTTGCGGATTATGATACAATACCCTTGTCAGGTGTTTTCCGCACGAGAAGGAGCGGCGATGTTTTTTCGCTGAAGGACAGGAACATCACAAAGCCCCTGCGGAAGCTCTTTACCGAAATGAAAATACCGGCTGAACAGCGTGACGGTATCGTCCTGCTTTCAGACGGCAGCAGGGTCCTCTGGACAGAAGAGACCGGTCCGTGCCGTGAATGTGCCGTGACCGGAAAAACAAAAAGGATTCTCGTGATCTCACGGGAGTAAAGCAGGTCTAAAAACGAAAGGATGGTAAAAATGCTGCATAAGGATATTTTTGAAGAACTGATGAGCGAAAGCGAGATCGAAAAGACAGTCAGTGAGATAGCCGACAGGATAAATGCCGACTATGAAGGAAAGACACTCGTTGTTGTGGGCATACTAAAAGGAAGCTGTGTGTTTTTTGCTGACCTTCTGAGAAAGATCACCGTCGAGGACTGCCAGATAGATTTTATCGACGCATCAAGCTACGGCGGCGGCTCTGCGTCCTCCGGAAACATAAAGCTCCTCAAAGACGTGAACTGTGCCCTTCCCGGAAAGGACGTTCTTATTGTTGAGGATATCCTCGACAGCGGAAATACCCTCTGCTTCATAAAGGAACATCTTCTCGAAAAGGGCGCTGATTCCGTAAAGATATGCACTCTCTTCGACAAGCCCTCACGCAGAAAAAAGCCGATCACACCGGATTACTGCGGTAAAGTCGTTGACGACCTGTTTATCGTGGGATACGGTCTTGATTATAACGAGCGCTACCGCAATCTGCCGTATGTCGGCGTTCTGAGATCAGAGATCTACTCGTAAAAACATATTCACTAAAGGAGTGAAAGACACTTGGAAAATAAGAAAACGATACGCAATCTTCTAATCTATCTCGGCATACCGATCGTACTTATCATAATCATTGCCCTGATATTCGCTCTCCAGCCGAAGGAAGAATATTCCACATCCGAGATCATGCACCTTTTCCGTGACGGTCAGGTAGAGGAATATACCCTTGATTTCGGTTCCGGCGAACTGAATCTCAAGCTCAAGGATGAGTATGAAGGAAAGACCGAGATAAAAACGACAGTTGCAAACGTCGTGCTGTTCCTTGACTCTGTAAGGGATTATGTCAGGGAATATGACAATGACTATCTTGAAGAATACAACAAGAATATCGTTGCGCTTGCCGAAAAGAACCATGCCGATGCAAAAGAATCTATCGAGGCTCTCAGAAAACAGCAGAGCGAGGCGGCAAAATCTAACGATGCCTACTATGAAAAGGCTATCGTAAGAGTCGCTGATGAAGCTGTAACGAGCGAGGAAAGATCTGCCGCCGCAAAGGATGCGGAAAAAACTGTCGGCCACGGTCAGATGAAATTCAATCAGAAGCAGGCTCAGGATAATTCCTGGTGGATGAACCTTCTTCCGAATGCGATACTCATAATCCTCCTCGTGGTGGTATGGATATTCTTTATGAGAAGGCTTTCTGGCGGTCTCGGAGATGCCGGAAAGCAGATGGGCTTCGGCAAGGCGAAGATCAAGAACATGAACGACGAAAAGCGCAAGACGACATTTGCCGATGTTGCAGGTGCGGATGAAGAAAAAGAAGAACTGCGTGAGATCGTAGAGTTCCTCAAAGACCCGAAGAAATATAACGAACTCGGCGCAAGGATACCAAAGGGCGTTCTTCTTGTAGGCCCTCCCGGAACAGGTAAAACACTTCTTGCAAGAGCCGTTGCAGGCGAGGCAGGAGTACCGTTCTTCTCAATTTCGGGTTCGGACTTCGTTGAAATGTTTGTCGGTGTGGGTGCATCCCGTGTGCGTGACCTCTTCGATCAGGCGAAGAAGAATTCGCCGTGTATCATTTTCATCGACGAGATCGACGCTGTCGG
>DBWG01000113.1:9659-9916 GCA_002308635.1 Ruminococcaceae bacterium UBA1244
AAGGGCAGAGAAGAGATACTCAAAGTCCATGCAAAGGGAAAGCCGCTGGCTCCCGATGTCGAGCTTAAAACAATAGCAAAATCCACGGCAGGATTTACGGGTGCAGACCTCGAAAACCTTCTTAACGAAGCCGCACTTCTTGCCGCAAGAAAGAACCAGAAGGCTATCACCCAGCAGGAAGTGGAAGAAGCTACCATAAAAGTCGTTGTGGGTACGGAGAAAAAGTCCCGTGTAATGTCCGACAAGGAAAAGAAGCT
>DBWG01000113.1:9982-10687 GCA_002308635.1 Ruminococcaceae bacterium UBA1244
CCCCGTGGAATGGCAGGCGGCTTTACAATGTCGCTCCCCGCTGAGGATAAGTCATACCGTTCACGCAAGGAGATGCTTGAAGAGATAGTCGTTCTCCTGGGCGGACGTGTCGCGGAAGCAATAATACTTGACGATATTTCGACAGGCGCTTCAAACGATATCGAACGTGCAACGAATCTTGTTTTCTCAATGGTCACAAAATACGGCATGAGCGAAAAGCTCGGCCCGATAACCTACGGCTCTTCTGAAGGCGAGGTATTCCTCGGAAAAGAATTCGGCCACAACAAGACCTATTCCGAAGAGACAGCCGCAAAGATAGACGCAGAGGTCAAGGAGTATATCACAGACGGCTACAAAAAGACTGAGGATATTCTCCGTGAGCATATCGCAGAGCTTCATGTAGTTGCGAAGTTCCTTGTTGAGCATGAAAAGATGTCCGGCGAACAGTTCAAGCTTGCAATGGAAGGCAAGGAGATACCGGCGGATACTGACGAGGAAGACGAAGAACCGGAAGCTGAAGAATAACCTTAAATTTAAGGAGTGCTTTACCGCACTCCTTTCCCATTTTTAAGAACGGAGGCAGAATATGGCATTCAAGAAAATAATCGTCCGGGGTGCAAGGGAACACAACCTCAAAAATGTTAATGTTGATATCCCAAGGGATGAGCTTGTTGTTGTGACAGGGCTTTCGGGTTCGGGAAAATC
>DBWG01000113.1:10764-12176 GCA_002308635.1 Ruminococcaceae bacterium UBA1244
ATGGACAAGCCGGATGTGGACAGCATAGACGGACTTTCTCCGGCAATATCCATCGACCAGAAGACTACCTCCAAAAACCCCCGTTCCACAGTGGGTACCGTCACTGAGATATACGACTATCTGCGTCTTATGTATGCACGTATCGGAGTCCCGCACTGTCCGGTATGCGGCAGGGAGATAAAACAGCAGACTGTCGATCAGATAGTCGATAAGGTCATGTCGCTTCCCGAGAGAACAAAGATACAGATACTTGCACCTGTTGTCCGCTCAAAAAAGGGCGAACACCAGAAGGAATTTGAATCGGCTTCAAAAAGCGGCTTTGTGCGTGTGAGAGTGGACGGGATAATCTATGACCTTTCGGAGAAAATAAAGCCCGAAAAAAACAAGAAGCACAACATAGAAATAGTCGTTGACAGGCTTGTTATCAGGGATGACATACGTTCCAGACTTGCGGATTCTGTTGAAGTCGCTTCAAAGCTTGCGGGCGGGCTTGTGATATGTGCGGTCAATGACGGCGAGGATATACTGTTCTCACAGAATTATGCCTGCCCAGATCACGGCATCAGCATAGACGAGCTTACGCCGAGGATGTTTTCTTTCAACAATCCGTTTGGTGCCTGCAAAAAATGTACGGGGCTTGGTGTGTTTATGAAAATAGACATCAACCGTGTCATTCCCGATCCGACAAAGTCGATACGGGGCGGTGCGATAAAGGGCAGCGGCTGGGCGATGGAAGGCAGTACTATAGCCGCAATGTACTTTGAAGCCCTTGCAAAGAAATATAACTTCTCTCTTGATGAGCCTGTAAAATCATTGCCCACTGAAATCATAAATATAATTCTGTATGGAACAAACGGCGAAAAGATCACAGTCCACCGCAAAAACGAATACGGTTCAGGAACATACACCACCGAATTTGAAGGTATAATAAACAACCTTGAACGCCGGTTCCGTGAGACTCAAAGCTCATGGGTGAAGCAGGAGATAGAAAGCTATATGTCGTCCGTACCCTGCGATGCCTGCAACGGCAGAAGGCTTTCTCCCGAGAGCCTTGCGGTGACTGTCGGCGGCATGAATATCAGCGAGTTCTGCGATATGTCCGTTGAAAAGGCGCTGGAATTCACGAGAAATTCACAGCTTCTTTCCGAGCGTGAAAAGCTTATTGCAGGAGCGATAACAAAAGAAATAGACAGCCGTCTGAATTTTCTCAACAGTGTCGGACTTTCATATCTCACGCTTTCACGTTCGGCAGGAACGCTATCAGGCGGCGAGAGCCAGAGAATACGCCTTGCAACACAGATAGGTTCGGCACTTTCGGGAGTTCTGTATATTCTTGATGAGCCGAGCATAGGACTTCATCAAAGGGATAACGACAAGCTCATTGCAACACTCAAAAACCTGCGTGACCTTGG
>DBWG01000113.1:12242-13584 GCA_002308635.1 Ruminococcaceae bacterium UBA1244
ATACACGGCGGCGAGCTTGTCTGTCAGGGTACTATAGACGATATCAAAGCCTGTGACCGCTCTCTTACGGGTCAGTACCTCAGCAGAAAGATGTATATACCTGTCCCTGAAAAAAGGCGTGAGGGCAGCGGGAAATTCCTTGAAATAACCGGCGCAAAAAAGAACAACCTCAAAAACATAAACGTCAAAATACCTCTCGGAAAATTCGTGTGTGTAACGGGCGTTTCGGGTTCGGGAAAAAGCTCACTCATAAACGAGATACTCTACAAAAAGCTGTCGTCCGATCTCAACGGCGCAAGACCACTGCCGGTTGAGTGTGACGGCATCGAGGGGATAGAATACCTTGATAAAGTTATTGACATAGATCAGTCGCCTATCGGACGTACACCGAGATCAAATCCTGCGACATATACCGGAGTTTTCACGGACATCCGTGAGCTTTTTGCACAGACAAACGAAGCCAGGATACACGGTTTCGGTTCGGGAAGATTCTCCTTCAACGTCAAAGGCGGGCGCTGTGAAGCCTGTCAGGGTGACGGAATAATAAAGATCGAAATGCACTTTTTGCCGGATGTTTATGTACCCTGTGACGTGTGCGGAGGAAAGAGATACAACCGTGAGACGCTTGAAGTGAAATTCAGAGGGAAGTCCATTTATGACGTGCTTGAAATGACTGTTGAAGAAGGCTGCGAGTTTTTTGCGAACCATCCGAGGATATACAACAAGCTGAGGACGCTTTATGACGTAGGGCTTGGGTACATCAAGATCGGACAGCCGTCAACAACACTTTCGGGAGGAGAAGCCCAGAGAATAAAGCTTGCGACAGAGCTATCAAAGCGTTCTACCGGAAAGACCATTTATATACTTGATGAGCCAACGACAGGACTTCACATAGCGGATGTACACAGGCTGATAGACGTTTTGCAGAAATTTGCGGATAACGGCAACACGGTTGTTGTGATCGAGCATAATCTTGATCTGATAAAGACGGCTGACTATATAATTGACTTAGGGCCTGAAGGCGGAGACGGAGGAGGAGAGGTAATCGCCTGCGGAACGCCGGAAGAAGTTGCGAAGAACGAGCGGTCGTTCACAGGACAATATCTGCAAAGAACTCTCTGAAAATAAAAGTCGAAAGTTTCATCATCGTTTTGGGGGTGTTGGGGGGATTTTTCCGCAAAAGTCCCCCTGACTCGCCGTCCGCAGACGGCGAAACTCCTTAGACTTGCAGTGATCGTGCTGACGCACATAATAGTAAGTGTATTATGAACAGGAAGTGACAATAGATGTTCGGCTATATACGTCCGGAAAAAGACGAATTGAAAATAAGAGAATTTGAGCT
>DBWG01000113.1:13651-18464 GCA_002308635.1 Ruminococcaceae bacterium UBA1244
CGCTTGCGATGCTGTCAATGTCGCTTGGTGAAGAATGTCCCAGCGTCAGAGACGGACACTGTGTTGTGAACCCGACAAAAAAGTGCAGGTTCTGTGACTGCGGCGGAGACAGTTTTCAGCTTGCAGGAGCTGTTTCTGTGATAATGACTTACTATAAGCTTCAGGACACTGTTGAAGATTCAGGCTTCTTTAAAAGATCCGCTGCCCGTATTCTCCGGCTTTTTATTAAGCGGAGCTACAAAAAGGCAAGAAAAGCCTATCCGAAAATTGACGAGGATACAAAAATAATGATGGAGCAGCAGCGTGAAGCTGAAAAAAACAACTGCGGGATTGACCGCTGCGCCGACCCGACTGCAAAGCTTATCTCAAAGCTGTGCGGATATATGTCCGAAGATAATGAAAACCAGAAGCGTGTGCTTGAAAGCTTCGGTTATTATCTGGGACGGTGGATATACATAATGGATGCCGCTGACGACCTCGAAAAGGATATCAGGGACGGTTCGTTCAATCCGTTCAGGAACAGCCGGCGTGAGACTATGGAAGAAACTATGCTCTATTGCAATGATGTTCTCAATATGACTGTCGCTCAGCTCATCATGGCATACGACCTGATAGAGCTTTCGGTTTATAAAGAACTGCTTGACAATATCGTATATAATGGGTTATCATTACAACAGAAGTATAATCTTTTTGAAAAGAAAAAGAAAAAGTGCAGGAAAAAGGACAAAGACTATTTTGCTTATCTCTCAAAGGGCGATAAGCGCAGCTAAGAAGGGAATGATCCGGATGAATGATCCCTATAAGGTGCTTGGTATAACTCCGTCAGCAGCGGATGAGGAAGTAAAAAAGGCATACAGAGAGCTTGCAAAAAAATATCACCCCGACAAGTATGTGAACAGTCCGTTTGCGGACATGGCTTCCGAAAAAATGAAGGAGATCAACGAGGCCTACGACCAGATAATCTCCGAACGCAAAAACGCAAAAAGTCAGGGAAAGAACTATACGAGATATCACGAAAACCGCTCACGGTTTGAGGATATCCGCATAATGATAAACAACGGCGATTTTGCCGGAGCAGAAAGAGAGTTAGGTTCGATACCCTCAGACGACAGGGATGCCGAATGGTACTATCTGATGGGTATTGTTGTTTTCAAAAAGGGCTGGCTCGAAGACGCTTATAATTACTTCCAGACTGCCTGCCGCATGGATCCGAATAATATTGAATATCAGTCGATGTATAAGCGTGTACAGCAGCAGAGAAGCGGTTCTCAGGGCGGATATAACACCTCAAACAATCAGGCTGCCTGTGACTGCTGCGATATATGCACCTGTCTGTTGTGTGCGGATTGTCTGTGCAACGGCTGGCNNGCCTGCCGCTGACAGCCTGAATTTTACTTCGGAGGATGTTGGCTTATATGAACGGCTATGATAATAACGGCTATAACGGCGGTGGCGGCGGCTCAGATAATTATAACGGCTATAATAATTATTACCAGTCTCCCCGTGACCCGTCTCAAAGATTACAGACCGCCCGTGCGATGATAAACAGCGGGGATATCGACGGTGCCGACAGAGAACTGAATTTCGTTCCGGAAAACGAAAGAAATGCCGAATGGAATTATCTCATGGGCACAGTGATGTACAAAAAAGGCTGGCTCGAAGAGGCAAACAGATATTTTGGTGCGGCTTACGGCATGGAACCCGATAATATCGAATATCAGAATATGTACAGCAGCGTTCAGCAGCAGCGCTCAGGAAAACACGGCGGGAACAATACCTCTTCCGGAACGAACTGGTGCAGCTGGGACGATATCTGCACCGTGCTGATATGCTCGGACTGTATGTGCGACCTTTGCGACCTATGCAACAACTAAGGGAGTGACGCTCTTGAAAAAGACCCAGCGAATCGCTGTCGGCGGACTGCTTACCGCATTTGCAGCAGTGATGATAATTCTTGCGGGAGTAGTGCCGTCCGGCACTTTCACATTTCCTGCCGCCGCAGGCATAATAATAGGCATATTGTCATTTACAGCAGGGAAGTCCTATGCGTGGGCTTCCTTTTTTATCGTGGCGCTTTTGTCTTTCGTGATCTGTCCGAATAAAGAAGCGGCGCTTTGTTTCACACTGTTTCTGGGCTTCTATCCGCTGGCTAAGGATATCTTTGAAAAGGTACGCCTGAAAATAGTCCAGTATGCTCTCAAACTCATCCTGTTCAACACTTCGGCAGTGACGATATATTTTTTGCTGCTGTTTGTCTTTTCGATGCCGGAGGATTCCTTTGAGTTTTTCGGGATAAATGTTCCGGGAATTTTTCTTATAATGCTGAATTTCGTGTTCCTTCTCTACGACCTTGCGATTACAATGTTCCTGCTGGTATACAAGGAAAAAATTAACAAATTTGTTACCAAGATTAACAAAAGATACTGATAATAAATAAATGAGAATATTCCGCAGTAAGTGATTGCTCTGAGAAAATATATGCAAATGCAATAAAAAAGTATTGCGAAATTGCCTATTATGTTTGGATGTTATAAAAATCACCAGTATTTTATACAGAATGACAGTTGCAAAAAAAATTACAATAAGTTATAATTGTAACAAGAAGGCGATTTGAACGAACCGCAAATCGTAACATATTTGTAATTTTATTTATGAAAGGACGTGCAGCAACTGTCATGCATTACGAAACCCAAAATAAGACTATTGTATCCTCATTCCGAACCTTTGTCGCACTATTATGTACATTTTTTATTGTATTTGCAGCAGTGCCCGCTTCGCTGTCGGCAAGCGCAGTCACTACAAATGCGACCGCACAGAATACTGTCATCGCTCAGACAACCGTTAATGTCTACCTTCGCAAAGGACCCTCAACAAGCTATGATTACATAAAGCTTGTTTACGGCAAAACAAACGTTACCGTCGTTGACAGATCAAATGCAAGCTGGCTCAAGGTGAAGCTTTCGGACGGGACAACAGGCTATATGTCTGCGGCTTATCTCGATATCCTCACCGACTGCAAAACTACGGAGTATCTTAACTTCCGCACCGGACCGAATACCTCTTCAGCGATCATAAGGACATTCGCTCCCGGTACAAAACTTGATATCCTTTCTTTCAGCGGAAATTCATGGGCAAAGGTAAAGGCATCGGACGGTAAAACAGGATATGTATGCACGGATTACGTCTCTTTCACAGGCACTTCAACATCAGGCTCTGCATCGAGCCAGACCACAACGGTAATGACTATCTCTGAAAAAACTCATACCGTTGCAAAGACCCGCACCTTTACGCTCACAACGACAGGCAATGTCGGCAAGGTCACATGGTCGTCGTCAAGCGATTCCATTGCGACTGTGACTGAGGACGGCAAGGTAAAGGGCATAGCTCCCGGAACAGCAACTATTACGGCAGTTGACCAGTCAACGAATAAGATGGTCTCGTGCCGTGTCACAGTAGTAAAGACGGACTACCGCTTTATCTATCTCTCGGAATCCACAAAGTCACTTGAAAAGAACCAGAGCTTTACGCTCACAACAAGAACAGAGCCGGAAGGCGGAAAATATACCCTCACATCATCCGATACCAAGGTCGCAACAGTTTCAAGTACGGGCGTTGTGAAGGCTGTTTCTGCCGGCAAGGCTGTCATCGTCGCATCAGACTACACAGGTCTCATCACAAGCAAATGTACGGTTACCGTTCTTCCGGACGGTTATATCACACTTTCGGATACATCCATCAGCGTTGATGCAGGTTCGTCCAAGACGATTTCCGCTAAAAAGACCGATCCGGCAATACAGCTTGAATGGACAAGCAGCAACCTCAAAGTCGCTTCTGTAAGAAACGGCGTTGTCAGCGGTCTCTCCGCAGGCTCGGCGGTCATCACAGCCTCTGATGCAACAGGAAAGATCACCGCAAAATGCAAGGTCACTGTCAATGCGGTAAGCAGCGGATATGTTTATCTCTCACGCTATTCCGCAAAGACCACCGCCGGAAAGACCATCTATATCCGTGGCTACAACGGCTCAAAGTGGACGACCAGCGATTCAAAGGTGGCGACTGTATGGGACGGCTTTATCGAGACAAAGAATCCCGGCAAGGCTGCGATATCCTACGTCAACAGCTACGGTCAGAGAGCTATCTGCGTTGTTACCGTAACTGACCCGGCTCCTGTAAAGTATTCATACTCTTCACCCAACAGCGCAACTCTCAGCTCAAAGATAACTCTTATCGCTATCACCGACCAAAAGCGTACAGGTGTCTACTTCACAGTCAATGACGGCTACAGCACGACGGTTCAGGCAACATCAAAGACCTCAGAGGGCAGCACCTATGTATGGAAGGCAACATATATCCCCAAGAAAGCAGGAGTCTTTACCGTAAAGGCTTATGCAAAATATGCCGGCGAATGGGAGACCTGCGCTGACGGCACCAGCGATGTTTATATCACGTCCAAGACAGACTCTTCTCAGGTCGGACTTTCAAAGCTCCGTGCCAGCGATCAGGTAATAAAATTCATAGGCGACAAAGAGGGCTATCTTTCCGATATTACATACGATTATCTTGCAGGAAATCTCCCGACCTTCGGCTACGGCGTTGTTGTCTGGGAAGGCGATTGCTTCTATAACCATATCACAAAGGGCGAGGCTTTTGCTTGGCTGGTAAAGACAGTAAACAGCAAGGACTTCACAAAGTCCGTCAACAGTTTCCTTATCAACAATGGGCTGAAATTCAACCAGCAGCAGTTTGACGCTCTCGTATCATTCTCATACAACTGCGGAACGGGCTGGACTTCCTCCTCAGACCTGAAGAATAT
>DBWG01000113.1:18579-31451 GCA_002308635.1 Ruminococcaceae bacterium UBA1244
GAGCTTGAGATGTTCCTCTACAACGACTATGCCCCTGACGGCAGGAGCAACAAATACAGGTTCCCGAACCCAAGATGTATATCCTTCCCGTAACAGATCAGCGGAGTGTTTAAAAGCACTCCGCTTTTTTATGCATAAAAATATGAAAAGGCAATTGACATATTCTACATACTGTAGTATAATAATACCAATGAAAACCATACCCAACGGTGAAAAGGAGCGTGTTATTATGAAAAAGAGAAAACTCAGCGCATTGGCGGCAGTGCTTGTTATGTCACTGTGTTTTGCTTCGTGCGGAGAAAGCGGCGATGACAAGAAAACAAGCACTACAGAAAAAAGCACCGCTTTAGCTTCGGAATCCGAGCAGTCAGTGCAGGAGCAGTCGGCTGATACATCAAAAAAATTTGATATCGAAAAACCCGAAACAGTAAAAGCCTTAGTCGAAAAGATAAAAGCCGAAGCCGTTGACGGTGTTGTAGCCCTTAAATTCTGGTGTGCCTCTGACGATATGACTTTTGAAAAGAATCAGATCGAAAAATTCAAGGAAACATTCTCCGACCCGTCTTTTGAATATAAGATCAGCGTTGTTGCAGTCGGCGAGGACGAATCAGCGGGAAAAGTTCTTGAAGCAACAAACTTTGACAATATCCCCGATATTTTCAGCACTAACGATTATGACATAGAAGCCCTTGCAAAAGCGGAGATGATCGTCCCTGTTGACGAGATGTTTGCTGAAACGGTCAAAACCGCAAACATTGATACTTCCATAACTGTATCTTCATATAATAACACTCTCTATGCTTACCCAAAGACAAGCGACAACGGATATTTCCTCTATTACGACAAGCGGGTACTCAGCGAAGAGGACGTAAAGGACTTTGACACCATGATAGAAAAGTCCGCTGCCGCAGGAAAAAATGTCTATATGAATCTTACAAACTCATGGTATTCTACGTCATTCTTCCTGACGGCAGGCTGTGACATCAGAAACGACAACGGTAAGCAGATAGCAAATTTCGATTCCGAAGAAGGCTTCAATGCAGTCAAAGCCATGTGTCACCTTGCAGAAAAGAGCGGAAAAGGATTTGCCGGTTCGCCGGGTACAATAGGCGACAATACGTACATTTCTCAATGGTTTATAGAAGGAACTGTTTCCGCTGCGGTGTGCGGAACATGGATGGGTCCGTCTATCAAGAGAGCGTTAGGAGAAGAAAATGTCAGCGCCGCAAAACTGCCGGCAGTGCTTATGAACGGACAGCAGGTGCAGCTCCATTCCTTCGGCGGATATAAATTAATGACAGTAAAGGCTCAGAGCAAAGTACCGTTTACCTCTCAGCTCCTTGCATATTATCTCACATCCGGAAAACCGCAGTTTGAAAGGTACACTGCACGGGGACTTATCCCCACAAACAAAACGGTTCTTACTATGGACCCCGTAACGAACGACCCTGCCGTCAAGGCAATAGAAGACCAGCGCCCATATTCTCACGCACAAGGAGAAGTCGCTTCCGGAATGTATTGGTCTTATGATCTTGGTGAACTTGGAAATGAAATTATAAATAAAAAAGGTGCTCTGACTGATGAAGAGATCCGTGAAGGACTGAAATCAGTAGTCCGGAGCGGAACTACTGCGGTATGGTAAAAAACAAATTATAAAAATAAGGCACATTCTCACGGACTGACCGGAGAATGTGCCTTGATTTCGTATTTTCCTTTTCTTATCTAAAACCCTTTTCCAAAATATCCTGTTTCCTGAACAGCAGGTGCGGTAAACTTTAATAGAATGTTAGCTTTCCGCTCTGAATATCTCAGCATAAAGCCCTTTAGGGCGACTGCTGAAATAGAAGGACATAGGCGGCAGTGCCGCCGCCGTACCGGATGTGTGTTCAAGAAGTTTATCACTGTAAGAAGTAAGCGACTGAAAGGGAGCGTGTTCGGAGTTGTCCTGTGCGGTCACGCACTCAGACAATACCCTGAGCCATCATAGCGTCAGCAACCTTTACGAAGCCTGCGATGTTAGCGCCTGCAACGAGGTTGTTGCCGAGGTTGTACTTCTCGCAAGCTGCAACGCTCTGCTTGAAGATGTTGACCATGATGTTTTCGAGCTTAGCATAAACGTCCTCAGCGCTGAATACAGTGTGACCAGCGTTCTGGCTCATCTCAATGCAGGAGCAAGCAACGCCGCCTGCGTTTGCAGCCTTGGAAGGACCAACGATTACGCCGTTCTTCTGGAGATACTCAATAGCTTCGTTTCTTGTGGGCATGTTAGCGCCTTCGCAGAGGAACTTACAGCCGTTAGCAACCATCTTCTCAGCGTCCTCAAGATAGATCTCGTTCTGAGTAGCGCAGGGGATATAGAGGTCAGCCTTAACGCCCCAGGGCTTCTCACCCTTGAAGAACTTAGCGTTCGGGAACTTCTCAGCATAGGGAGCGCAAACGTTCTTGCCTGAAGCTCTGAGTTCGAGCATATAGTCGATCTTCTCGCCGCTTACGCCGTCCTCATCGAGGATGTAGCCGTCAGGACCGGAAATTGTGATGACTTTAGCGCCAAGCTCGTTGAGCTTGATAGCTGTACCCCAAGCAACGTTGCCGAAGCCGGAGATTACGACCTTCTTGCCTTCAAGAGACTCGCCGAAGTGCTTGAGCATTTCTCTTGCATAGAATACGATACCGAAGCCTGTAGCTTCTGCTCTGCCGAGGAGACCGCCGTAACCAACACCCTTACCTGTGAGTGTGCCGTCATAAGCGTCTCTGATTCTCTTATACTGACCCATCATGTAGCCGATCTCTCTGCCGCCGACACCGAGGTCACCGGCGGGAACGTCTGTGTTGGGTCCGATGTGTCTGTAAAGCTCTGTAACAAAGGACTGACAGAATCTCATGATCTCCATGTCTGACTTGCCGTTAGGATCGAAGTCAGCGCCGCCCTTGCCGCCGCCGATCGGAAGACCTGTAAGAGAGTTCTTGAAGATCTGCTCAAAGCCGAGGAACTTGATGATAGAGATGTTTACGTTGGGAGCAAAACGGAGACCGCCCTTGTATGGGCCAAGTGCGCTGCTGAACTGTACACGGAAACCGCGGTTTACCTGTACCTTGCCGTTATCGTCAACCCACGGAACTCTGAAGATGATCTGTCTTTCAGGCTCTGTGATTCTCTCGATAAGAGCTGCGTTCTGATACTGGGGGTTAGCATCGAAAACGGGTTCAAGAGAAGTAAGAACTTCTGTAGCAGTCTGAAGGAACTCAGGCTGGTTCGGGTTTTTTGCTGCCAATTTTTCAAGCTGTTCGCTTACATAGGACATGACTGTCACTCCTTAAAATATTAAAAAATAGATACAAACGGCACGAAACGATTTTTTGAGCCGTCAACGTTTTCATTTTAACACAGGATTATCCGTTTTTCAAGTGTTATTTTCAATTTTTTGCAGGATTCGTGACCGCAAAATTCATATTTTGAAATTTTTATTCTGTTCTGACGAGCTTCGGCAGAGGATATCAGCCGATATATATATGAAAATTATACAAATTTTTGCTCGTATGTAAAATAAAATATCCGTTTTTATCAGAACGGTCATCTCTCACAGCGCTGTTTGTGCAAAAAGCAGAAATAACACAGCAAACAAGCTATATTATTGTGTTAATTGTCAAAAAAATGAATATCTGACTCAATGTTCTTGCTAAAATCGGGCGCAGGTTGTATAATTGAAAGTGTGTTGATACACACCGGATATTATTAAGAAAATGGCTTGAAATGCCAGAAATCAGAGCTTGATATATCCGCCGTACTTCAGATTTTTTAAATTTCGGGAGGAGAAGTTCAAAATGGAAAAAGCAGAACTCTTGTATGAAGGAAAGGCAAAAAAAGTATACGCAATGTCAGAACCCGGCTACTGCATGGTGGAGTATAAGGACGATGCAACAGCATTCAACGGTCTGAAAAAAGGCACCATCACAGGCAAGGGCGTTGTAAACAACAAGATGTCAAACTTTATGTTCAAGCTGCTTGAATCAAAGGGTATCAAAACTCACTACGTTGAGCAGGTCAATGACAGAGAAACTATCGTAAAGAAAGTCAAGATCGTTCCTCTTGAGGTTATCATCAGAAATAAAGCTGCCGGTTCAATGGCAAAGAGACTCGGCCTTGAAGAGGGCACAGAGCTTAAATGCACTGTTCTCGAATTCTCTTATAAGGACGATGCACTCGGCGATCCGCTCATCAACGCTTATCATGCAGTTGCTATCGGCGCAGCAACAACAAAGGACGTTGAGACCATCAGCAACATGGCTCTCAAGATCAACGAGATCATGGTCGAATTCTTCAAGTCAGTCGGCGTTGAGCTTATCGACTTCAAGCTTGAATTCGGTAAGACAGAAGACGGCGAGATCGTTCTTGCTGACGAAATTTCACCCGACACCTGCCGCTTCTGGGACATCAAGACCCACGAAAAGCTTGACAAGGACCGTTTCAGAAGAGACCTCGGCGGCGTAGAAGAAGCTTATGCCGAAATGATGAAGCGTATCGGTCTCGGCTAAAACCTGATTGAGTGTTGAGTGTGGAGTGTGGAGTGTGGAGTTGAATATCCGCCCGAACATTCTGCACCTATTACTCAAAAAACAGCATACAGAAGTGTTTTCTGTGTAAAATAAGCATAACTCCAGACTAATGATGAGTGTGGAGTGTGGAGTGTTGAATGTGGAGCTGAATGTCCGCACCAACATTCCCCCTATGCTCAAAACAAAAGATTCAGGATTGTTATTAATAAAGAATTAAGTATTATCTTTGAATAAAAATGGTTTTTGTGAAGGATGGAGAATGTGGCAAATTCCTGCAGGACTGACCTGCAGAAAAAACTCCGCACTCCACACTCCAAACTACTATAGTTGGATGGTGTTATTTTTGAGTATTGATTCAGGAAACTGGTTTGATGAAAAGCTGCACGAAGAGTGCGGTATTTTCGGGATATACGGCGACGATGCCATTGCGCCTGCCTATGCCTGCTACAACGGACTTCTTGCTCTCCAGCACAGAGGTCAGGAAAGCTGCGGCATATCGGTAAACGACAGGGGCGTTATATCCGGACATAAAAACATGGGACTCGTCAGCGAGGTTTTTAATAATGAAATTCTTAACGGGCTGAAGGGTCAGATGGCAATATCTCATGTAAGATACTCGACGGCAGGCGGCAGTGTGCGTGAAAACTCACAGCCGCTTGTTATGCGTTATATAAAGGGTACTCTTGCAATAGCCCATAACGGAAATCTCACAAACGCTTATGAAATAAGACGTGAGCTTGAACGCCGGGGCGCTATTTTTCAGACGACTATCGACTCCGAGGCGATAGCTTATCTCGTTGCAAGAGAAAGAATAAAGGCTGATTCCGTTGAGGAAGCAGTCGCAAAAGCGATGAAACAGATAGATGGAGCATATTCGCTCCTCGTAATGAGTCCCCAGAAGCTCATTGCCGCAAGAGACCCCAACGGTTTCCGTCCGCTCTGTATGGGAAAGATCGGTAATTCCGTTGTGTTTGCGTCAGAAAGCTGTGCGCTTGATGCCTGCGGAGCTGAGTTTGTAAGGGATATCGAACCCGGAGAGATCGTTGTTGCCGATGATGAGGGCGTAAAAACATATACATTTGTAAAGCCCAAGGATGCAAAGCGTTCGCTCTGCGTATTTGAATATATCTACTTTGCCCGCACAGATTCCACCATAGACGGCATAAGCGTTTATGAATCCCGCAAGGAGGCAGGCAGGATACTTGCAAGAGAACATCCTGTCGATGCCGACATCGTTATCGGTGTTCCGGAATCGGGAATCGACGCCGCTATCGGCTACAGCGAGGAATCGGGCATTCCCTACGAAAAGGGAATAGTTAAAAACGGCTATATCGGACGAACTTTCATCAAGCCCACTCAGTCGGAAAGAGCAAAAAGCGTCAGGCTCAAACTCAATCCTCTCGGTTCGGTGCTGAAAGGAAAGCGTGTCGTTGTTATAGATGACTCTATCGTGCGCGGTACGACCTGCGACAGGATAGTAAGGATGCTCCGCAGCGCCGGAGCAAAGGAAGTCCACCTGAGAATAAGCTCGCCGCCGTTTGTCTGGCCGTGCTTCTACGGAACGGATATCCCGTCCCGTGACGAGCTTATCGCAGTAAAGCACACCATCCCCGAAATATGCGAGCTTACGGGCGCAGATACCCTCGGTTTCCTGCCGCCGGACAAGCTCACGGAAATGCTTGGCGGAAGGTTCTGCGGCTACTGCGATGCCTGCTTCTCAGGAAAATATCCTACCAAAATTCCCGAAAAAATGCTTGCGGGAAAGGAGCGCGGCGGCGTTGATTTTGACAAGAAGCTGCCTCCGAAGAAAAAACCCGCCGACAGTGAATGTGTCGGCAAAGACGAAAACCAATAATATCAGATTCAGTTCTGAAGAAAGGCTGCCGAAATGAGAGATACTTATGAATCACCGCTGTCGTCAAGATATGCGGACAAGGAAATGAAATACATATTTTCTCCCGACATGAAGTTCAAGACCTGGAGAAAACTCTGGATCGCACTTGCCGAAGCAGAGAATGAGCTTGGTCTGCCCGTAACACAGGAACAGATAGACGAGCTTAAAGCCCATGCTGACGATATCAACTATGAAGTTGCCGAAGAAAGAGAGAAGATCGTCCGCCACGATGTAATGTCCCATGTCTATGCCTACGGCGTACAGTGCCCGAAGGCTGCGGGAATAATTCACCTTGGCGCAACATCATGCTATGTCGGCGACAACACAGATGTCATCATAATGACAGAAGCTCTCAGAATCGTTGAGAAAAAGCTTGTCAGCGTTATCCGTCAGCTTTCCGTATTTGCGGACAAGTACAAGAGCCTTCCGACGCTTGCCTTCACACACTTCCAGCCTGCACAGCCCACAACTGTCGGCAAACGTGCAACACTCTGGATTCAGGACCTTCTTATGGACCTTGAAGACGTGCGCTACGTTCTCGGCAGCATGAGGCTTCTCGGCTGCAAGGGTACAACAGGCACACAGGCAAGCTTCCTTGAACTCTTTGAGGGCGATCACGAAAAGTGCAAGCAGATCGACAAGCTCATCGCAAAGAAAATGGGCTATTCCGACTGCTTTGCGGTTTCAGGACAGACCTATTCCAGAAAGCTTGACAGCCGTGTAGTAAACGTTCTTGCAGGAATTGCACAGAGCGCTTCAAAGTTCTCCAACGATATCCGTCTTCTCCAGCACCTGAAAGAGATCGAAGAGCCGTTTGAGAAAAACCAGATCGGTTCAAGCGCAATGGCATACAAGCGCAACCCGATGCGTTCCGAGAGAATGACCTCGCTTTCACGCTACGTTATGATAGACGTTCTCAATCCGTACATAACCGCTGCTACACAGTGGTTCGAGAGAACTCTTGATGACTCCGCAAACAAGCGCCTGAGCATTCCGGAGGCATTCCTTGCCGTTGACGCTATCCTCAATCTCTACCTCAACGTCAGCGACGGACTTGTAGTTTATGAGAAGGTCATCACCGCTCACCTTATGAACGAACTGCCGTTTATGATGACCGAGAACATAATGATGGACGCAGTAAAAGCCGGCGGCAACCGTCAGGAGCTTCACGAGGAGATAAGAAAGGCATCGCAGGAGATCAAGAGCAGCGGCGGAAGAAACGACCTTCTCGAAAGGATCGCCGCAAATCCGCTGTTCGGAAAGACTATCGAAGAGCTGAACGAGATCTGCCGTCCGGAGAAGTATGTCGGACGTGCGCCCGAACAGACAACAGACTTCCTGAATGAAGTAGTAGCGGCTGCACTTGCACCGTATGAATCAGTCGCAACCGAAAAAGCGGAAATAAACGTTTGATGAGTGTGGAGTGTGGAGTGTGGAGTGTGGAGTTGAATATCCACCCGAACATTCCTACCTATACTCAAAACAAAAGAATTAAGAATCAAATTTTTGTAAATGGTTTTGTGAAGGATAGAGAACGGAGCAAATTCCTGTAGAACTGACCTGCAGGAAAAATAACTCCACACTCCAAACTCCAAACTAAAAAAAGGGGTGGATATAAAATGGTAAGAGCAATTGTTGGAGCAAACTGGGGCGATGAAGGCAAGGGCAAGATCACGGACGTTCTGGCTCAGAAGTCGGATATGGTAATCAGATTTCAGGGCGGCAGCAACGCCGGTCATACTATCATAAATAACTACGGAAAGTTTGCGCTTCATCAGCTTCCGTCAGGCGTTTTCAATACAAAAATAACAAATATCATCGGCAACGGCGTTGCACTCAGCGTCGAAAACCTTGTTAAGGAGATCAAAGACATCGTTGATAAGGGTGTGCCGAAGCCGAATATACTCGTTTCTGACAGGGCACAGATAGTAATGCCTTATCACAAGCTTTTTGACTGCTATGAGGAAGAAAGACTCGGCGGCAAGAGCTTCGGTTCAACAAAGTCCGGTATTGCGCCGTTCTATTCGGACAAGTTCTCAAAGATCGGCTTTCAGGTAAACGAGCTTTTTGACGATGAAGCAGGTCTTAAAGAGAAGATCGAGCGTATACTTGAAGTAAAGAACGCTATCGTTGAAAATGTTTATCACAAAGAGCCGATAAGCGTTGACGAGATGTTCAATAAGCTCATGGAATACAGAGAAGCGCTTGCACCTTATGTAGCAAATACATTCGATATTGTGCATGACGCTGTTGTTGAAGGAAAGGATATCCTTCTTGAAGGTCAGCTCGGTTCACTCAAAGATACGGATTTCGGAATCTATCCGATGGTAACATCCTCAAATACCATTGCCGGCTACGGTGCAGTAGGCGCAGGCGGTATTCCGCCTTATGCAATTCAGGATATCATCACTGTCGTAAAGGCATATTCAAGCTCTGTCGGCGCAGGTGAGTTTGTCAGCGAGATCTTCGGTGAAGAGGCTGATGAGCTTCGCAGGAGAGGCGGAGACGGCGGCGAATACGGCGCAACAACAGGCCGTCCGAGAAGAATGGGCTGGCTTGACCTCGTTGCAACACGCTACGGCTGTAAGGTACAGGGCGCAACTCAGGTCGCATTTACCGTTCTTGACGCTCTCGGCTATCTTGACGAGATACCCGTATGCGTTGCCTATGAGCTGGACGGCGAAAGAATAGACTACTTCCCGTCAACAACAAAGCTCAAGAGAGCAAAGCCGATACTCGAAGTTCTTCCCGGCTGGAAGTGCGACATCAGAGGCATCAAAAATTATGACGAACTGCCTGAGAACTGCCGCAGATATATCGAGTTTGCGGAGAAGGCTGTCGGCGTTCCGTTCAAGATGATATCAAACGGTCCGAAGAGAGAGGATATAATCTACCGCTAAGTTTGGAGGAGATGTCATGTGTGGAATTGTCGGTTATATCGGCTATGAACAGGCTGCGCCGTTTCTGCTCAGCGGACTTGAAAAGCTTGAATACAGGGGCTATGATTCAGCAGGAATCTGCCTGAATGACGGTAAGGAGCTTATCGTTAAAAAAACAAAGGGAAAGCTCCTTGAACTGAAAAAGCTTACAAACAACGGAGCGGATATAAACGGCACTGTCGGCATCGGTCACACAAGATGGGCAACTCACGGAGAACCGTCAGATGTAAACGCCCATCCTCATCTCAGTGATTCCTGCCGCTTTGCAGTAGTCCATAACGGTATTATCGAAAATTACCTTCAGTTGAAGGATTACCTGATCTCAAAGGGCATGACCTTCCGTTCAAAAACCGACACGGAAGTCATCGCTCAGCTTATCGAATTTTACTATGACGGCGACCTTGTCGATACGGTCATAAAAGTTCTCGGAAAGCTTGACGGCTCTTATGCTCTTGGCGTGATAAGCCGTGACTGCCCGGATGAGATCATAGCTGTAAGAAAAGAAAGCCCGCTGATAATCGGTCTGGGCGAAAACGAAAACTATATTGCGTCTGATGTTCCTGCCATCCTTGCAAAGACGAGGAACATCTACAGACTTGAAAATAATGAGATAGCGATTCTTCGCCGTGACGGTGTAAAGATCATCAACACCGACAGGGAAGATGTCGTAAAAAAGATCGAAACCATAAACTGGGATATCGACGCAGCCGAAAAGGGCGGATACGAACACTTTATGTTCAAGGAGATCATGGAACAGCCCAAAGCTATACATGATACCGTTGCTCCGAGAATAAAGAACGGCAGAGTTGTTCTTGACGAGATAAACCTCACTCCCGAACAGTTCAAAGGCTTTAATAAAATAAATATTCTTGCCTGCGGTTCTGCCTATCATGTCGGAGTGGTTGCAAAATATGTGTTTGAAAAGTATCTGAGGATACCTGTCGAAGCCGACCTTGCTTCTGAGTTCCGCTACCGTGATCCTATAGTCAATGAAAAGACTCTCACAATAGTGATAAGTCAGTCCGGCGAAACAGCCGACACAAAAGAAGCCATGAAGGAAGCAAAAAGACGCGGCTCTCATGTTATATCTATCGTCAATGTTGTGGGAAGTGCGATTGCCTGTGAATCAGACGATGTTATCTATACATGGGCTGGTCCCGAAATAGCCGTTGCAACGACCAAGGCATACAGCACCCAGCTTGCCGTTGTCTATCTTATGGCAATATATTTCGGAGACATCCTCGGTACGGTCAAAAAAGATCAGTATGATGAGCTTGTTTCTGAGCTTCTGTCACTTCCCGAAAAGATAAAGACAGTTCTTGCCAACGAAGAAAAGGTGCAGTACCTTGCTTCAAAGCTGTTCAACTGCATGGACGTGTTCTTTATCGGAAGGAATATCGACTATGCACTGTCGCTCGAGGGCTCATTGAAGCTCAAGGAGATAAGCTATATCCATTCGGAGGCTTATGCGGCAGGCGAACTCAAACATGGTACTATCTCACTTATTGAAGACGGTACTCTTGTCATTGCACTTGCAACACATGAGCCGCTGATAGCAAAAACCATCAGCAACATGGAAGAGGTGCGCACAAGAGGTGCTAATGTTCTGTGCCTTGCGTGTGAAGACCACAAGGAGATAGAGAGTGTTGCTCAGAATACTATCTTTATACCGAAGTGCTGCGATATGATGCTGCCGTCGCTTGCAGTCGTACCGCTCCAGCTTTTTGCATACTATGTTGCGTCTCTGAAGGGATGCGATATCGACAAGCCCCGCAACCTTGCAAAATCTGTTACTGTTGAGTGATACGTCAGTGTCCGGCAGGGGATATTCAAAATAAAACAAATAAAAGGAAGAAATGACCTTAATTGGAAAGATTCTCAGTTCGTTGAGAATACTCGGAAGGATGAAGTTAAATGGACAGCAAGAAAGAATCGGTTCTCATAATGGATTTCGGCGGTCAGTACAGCCAGCTCATTGCCCGCCGTGTCCGTGAGTGTAATGTATACTGCGAACTGAGCTCATATAAGATCACTGCCGAAGAGATCAAGGCGGCAGGCTATATGGGTATAATCTTTACCGGAGGACCCAACAGCACCTACGAAAAGGACGCACCCAAATGCGACCCGAAGATCTTCCAGCTCGGCATCCCGATACTTGGTATATGCTACGGCGCACAGCTCATGGCACAGTCTCTTGGCGGCAAAGTAAAGAGCAGCGACAAAAAGGAATACGGCAAGACCGAAGCGGAGTGCAATACATCTTCATTGATATTTCATTCCGCAAAGTCCAAAACGGTTGTCTGGATGAGCCACACAGACTATATTTTTCAGGTACCTCACGGATTCAAGATCACGGCTATATCTGAAAGCTGTCCTGTTGTTGCGATGGAGGATCTGAAAAGAAAGCTTTTTGCGCTCCAGTTCCATCCCGAAGTTATGCACACCGAACAGGGAATGTTATATCTGCGCAACTTTCTCTATAATGCCTGCGAGTGTACTGCAAGATGGCAGATGAGTTCCTTTGTCGAAAGCACCATAAAAGAGCTGAGAAAAAAGATCGGTGACAAGAAGGTACTTTGTGCGCTTTCCGGAGGCGTTGACTCATCTGTGGCGGCAGTTCTTGTCCATAAGGCAGTCGGAGACCAGCTTACCTGCATATTTGTCGATCACGGTCTTCTCCGTAAGGACGAGGGAGATCAGGTCGAGAATGTTTTCAGAAAGCAGTTTAAAATGAATCTCATCCGTGTCAACGCTCAGGAACGTTTTCTTTCAAAGCTTGCCGGTGTTACCGAACCCGAAAAGAAGCGCAAGATCATTGGCGAAGAATTCATCCGTGTGTTCGAGGACGAATCCAAAAAGCTTGGAAAGATAGAATTTCTTTGTCAGGGGACTATCTATCCTGATGTGGTAGAGAGCGGTGTTGGTGAAGCGGCAGTGATAAAAAGCCATCACAATGTCGGCGGACTTCCGGAGGATATCGGATTTGAAGGGCTGATCGAGCCTCTGCGTGACCTTTTCAAGGATGAAGTACGCAAAGCGGGTCTTGAGCTTGGTATACCGGAGTTTCTTGTTTACCGTCAGCCGTTTCCGGGTCCCGGACTTGCAATACGTATCCTGGGTGAAGTTACAGAGGATAAGCTTGAGATACTGAAATCTGCTGATGCGATAATGCGCGAAGAATTTGCCGAAAACGGGATCGAGAGAGATGCCGATCAGTATTTTGCAGTTCTGACAGGCATAAAGAGTGTCGGGGTTATGGGTGACGGCCGTACTTACGACAATACTATTGCGCTTCGTGCAGTTACGACGAGTGATTTTATGACAGCTGATTGGGCAAGGATTCCCTATGATGTTCTTGAAAAAATATCCAACAGGATAATCAATGAAGTTCCGAATGTCAATCGTGTAGTTTATGATATTACGTCAAAGCCCCCCGCCACTGTCGAGTGGGAATAAACAAAAATGTCCCCCGGCAGATCCCCTCA
>DBWG01000156.1:0-4871 GCA_002308635.1 Ruminococcaceae bacterium UBA1244
GATAAGAAAAATATCGACTGGTCAAACCTCAGCTTTGGCTATATCAAAACTGACAAAAGATTTGTTTCAACTTTCAAAGACGGTGCATGGGACGAGGGTGCTCTCATTGATGACGACATGATAACAATGAGTGAATGTGCGTGTGTACTCCAGTATTCACAGACTATCTTTGAAGGTCTGAAAGCCTACACAACTCAGGACGGCAAAACAGTTGTATTCCGCCCCGACCTCAATGCAGAAAGATTGGCAAATTCTTCAAGACGTATGGAAATGCCCGTTTATCCCGAAGATAAGTTCATCGAGGCTGTTGAAAAGGTAGTTCACGCAAACAAGGCTTTTGTTCCTCCCTATGGAACAGGCGCTACTCTTTATCTTCGTCCGTTTATGTTCGGCATCAACCCCGTTATCGGCGTTAAGCCCGCAGAAGAGTTCCAGTTCAGAATTTTCTGTACTCCTGTTGGCCCCTACTTCAAGGGCGGCGCAAAGCCGATTACCATCAAGGTAAGCGATCTTGACAGAGCAGCTCCTCACGGAACAGGCTTCATCAAGGCGGGTCTTAACTATGCAATGAGCCTTCACGCTATCGTTACAGCTCACAAAGAGGGCTTTGACGAGAATATGTATCTTGACGCCGCAACAAGAACAAAGGTCGAGGAGACCGGCGGCGCTAACTTCCTGTTCGTAACAAAGGACAACAAGGTCGTAACTCCGAAATCAAATAGTATTCTTCCCTCCATCACAAGACGTTCACTCATGGTAGTTGCAAAGGAATATCTCGGTCTTGAAGTTGAGGAGCGTGAGGTTTACTTTGACGAAGTAAAAGACTTTGCAGAGTGCGGTCTTTGCGGTACTGCCGCAGTTATCTCACCTGTCGGAAAGATCAACGATCACGGCAAGGAGATCTGCTTCCCGAGCGGCATGGAGAAGATGGGTCCCATCACCCAGAAGCTCTACGACACCCTCACCGGCATCCAGATGGGCCGCATAGAAGCTCCCAAAGGCTGGATCAAGGTCATTGACTAAGCAAAAACTTTTATGAGTGTGGAGTGTGGAGTTATAAGGCTCCGTGACTACAGTCTGTAACTTTTAAACACACCTTAGAAAACTACTTTATAAAAATGCGGTAATGCTTTTCCGGTTTCGGAACTGCATTACCGCTGTTTCTTTTACTCGCATAACTTTATGAAGTTTTTTAACATTAATTTTCCATTTTCAATTTTCAACTTTCAATTTTATAGCTTTCAGCTCATTTTGTGGCTGCGAACTGGGAGTTGTAAAGGTTGGTGTAGAAACCGTTTTTGGACATAAGCTCATTGTGGCTGCCCTGCTCGATGATGTGACCGTCCTTCATAACAAGGATAACATCCGCATTCTTGATGGTGGAAAGTCTGTGGGCGACAATAAAGCTTGTTCTGCCCTTCATCATGTTGTTGAAGGCTTCCTGAATTTTAAGCTCTGTACGGGTATCTATGCTGCTGGTGGCTTCGTCAAGAATGAGCATAGGCGGGTCGCAAAGCATTACACGGGCTATGCACATGAGCTGCCGCTGTCCCTGTGAAAGATTTGCGCCTTCTTCGGTTATTATTGTATCGTAGCCGTCAGGCATACGCTCTATGAAACGGTGTATAAATGCCTTTTTTGCGGCGCTTTTTACTTCGTCAAGAGATGCGTCAGGCTTTCCGTAGGCGATATTTTCACGCACTGTTGCATTATAGAGCCAGCTCTCCTGAAGCACCATTCCGAAAAGTGAACGCAGGTCGTCACGCTTCATGTCATAGATGCTTGTGCCGTCAATTTTTATATCTCCTCCGGTCACGTCATAGAACCGCATGAGCAGGTTGATAAAGGTCGTCTTTCCGCAGCCTGTCGGTCCTACTATGGCGATCTTTGAGCCGGGCTTTACGTGCAGGTCAAAGCCGGTTATCAGGGGCTTGGCAGGCGAATATGAAAAGCTGACGTTTTCGATGTCTATTCTGCCCTTGTGCTGTGTAAGGTCAGCGGGCTTTTCGGGGTCGGGAAGCTGGTCGGGTGAGTCAAGAAGCTCAAATACTCGGTCCGCTCCGGCAAGAGCCGACTGCAGCTGCGGTATAACGCCCGTGACCTCGTTGAATGGCTTGGTATACTGGTTTGCATAAGTAATGAAGGCTGATATCTGACCTACGGTAAGACCGCCGTTTATTACGCTTATTGCGCCGGTTACGCACACGGCAGTTGTTACAAGACCGTTGACAAATCTTGTACTGGGGTTTGCAAGAGATGAATAAAACTGTGATTTTTGTCCGCAGACACGCAGCCTTTCGTTTATCTCTTCAAAGCTTTTTTGTGATTCTTCCTCATATCCGAAGGCTTTTACAAGCTTCTGCTGACCTATGTATTCGTTTATGTAAGAGCTTATCTCACCCTGAGTTGCGGACTGCTTGCGGAACTGATTTTGTGAAAGCCTTGTGATGAATGCCGCAACAAACATGGACAGCGGTGTGATTATTACAACGACTATAGCAATATAAACATTCAGTACCACCATAAAAACAAGAGTACATATTATCATCACGATACCCGAAAAAAGCTGCGTTATTCCCTGCAGAAGTCCGTCACCGATGTTTTCGGCGTCGTTTATTATCCTGCTGATAAGGTCGCCGTGAGGATGGCCGTCAATGTATTTGAGCGGAACGGAATCAAACTTTTTGAAAATGTCACTCCGTATATCCCTTATGGTGAAATAGCTGACGGTGTTGATGAACAGACCCATCAGCCACTGGAACACCGCACACGAAAGCACCGTTACAGCCGTCATAAGAAGAAGCTGCGCTATCGCTTCAAAGTCAACATCGCCCTTTCCTACGGCATTATCAACCGCATAACCGATAAGCACCGGAACGGTAAGCGCCGAAACCACATAGAGTATCGCAAATATCATTGCAAACACAAGGCTCCTTTTGTAAGGTGAGGCATATTTCAGTATGCGCCTGACGGTGTGCTTTTTTACCTTTTGCTTTTTCATTTGTTTTCGACCTCCTCCGCCTTGAGCTGAGAAAGACATATCTCTCTGTAGACCTCGCAGTTTTTGAAAAGCTCGTTGTGTGTGCCTATGCCCGCAAGCTCGCCGCCGTCAAGAACTATTATCCTGTCGGCATAGCGTACAGTGCCGACTCTCTGCGACACCATAATGACTGTCATGCCGTTTGTTTCTTCACGAAGGGCTTTTCTGAGTGCTGCGTCCGTTGCAAAGTCAAGTGCGCTGGCACTGTCGTCAAGAATGAGTATCTCAGGTCTGCCAACAAGCGCCCTCGCAATGGTAAGACGCTGGCGCTGACCGCCGGAAAGATTCTTTCCTCCGGCACTGAGCATTTTTCCGGTCTTTTCAGGCAGCTTGCTGACAAATTCGTATGACTGTGAAATTTTCAGTGCCGTTTCGATATCCTCGTCAGATGCGTCCTTTTTTCCCCAGAGCATATTATCCTTTATAGTACCGGAAAACAGCTCCGCTTTCTGCGGAACAATGCCTATCTTCCCTCTCAGGCTTGCAAAGGGATAGTCCCTGACATCAGCGCCGTCAACAAATACCTCGCCTTCGGATGCGTCATAGAATCTCGGGATAAGATTCACAAGAGTACTCTTGCCCGAACCCGTACCGCCGATTATGCCGACAGTAGTATTCCTGTCAACGGTAAAGCTGATGTTTTTCAGTGCATGACCGCTGCCCGAATAGCCGAAAGAAACGTTCCTGAATTCGATGCAGGGAGCGTTCTTATCCTCTTTTGCAAATGCGTCCGGTTTTTCTGTAACGGACGGCTTTGTGTCGAACACCTCGTTCACTCTTGCGGCAGAAGCTGATGCGTTTGTGAAAATAACAACCAGATTCGATACAACTATCATAGCAAGAAGTATCTGCGTCATATAGTTAACGAGAGCGATTATCTGACCTGTAGTAAGGCTGCCGCCGTCAACGAACAGCGAACCGAACCATACTATGCCGATTATTGCCGCCTGAGCGATAACAAATGTCAGCGGATTGAGCAGTGCCGAAAGTCTGCCCGCTCTTACTGCCGTTTTTGCAAGAGTGCTGTTTCGCTCATCAAAACGTGCTTCGTCATTTTCCTGTCTCGCAAAAGCCCTGATGACACGGTTGCCGGAAAGATTTTCCCTTGATATGAGCGACACGGAATCCAGCGATCTCTGTATGCTCTTATAGAACGGCACGGAGCGTGTCATAACAAAAAAAAGCACCAGCGCAATAAGGAGCGCCGCACCGAAGAATATCAGCGACAATCTCAGGTCTATCGTCATCGCCATGATAAGCGCACCGATCACAAGGAACGGCGCTCTTATAACAAGACGTATCAGCATTGCAACAGCAAGCTGGAGCCTGTTTATGTCGTTGGTCATTCTCGTGATGAGCGACGGCGTACCGATCCTGTCAAGCTCGCTGTGGGAAAGGGTATTGATGTGGCGGAACAAAGCGTTCCTGACCTTTGTTCCGAAGCCCTGTGAAGCGATAGACGCAGATTTCTGGCACACAAGCGCAAAGCCAAGCCCCAGCGCTCCCAAAAGCACCATTAAACCGCCTCTCTGCAAGACATAATCCATATCATTATTTCTGACACCGTTGTCGATTATATCCGCCGTGATAAGCGGAATGAACAGTTCAAATACTGCCTCGATAAGCTTGCATATCGGGCCGATTATCAGCTGCAGCTTATAATCCTTCAAAAACCTTCGCAACCGGAACATAAAACCATCTCACTTTTTTTGATCTATAACCCTATTCTACATTATTTTCCCTCCAAGGTCAACAGGCACAGTGCCTGTGCGCCCGACTTGAAACGCAGAAACTTTCATAACATACGTCCGCATCGTGAACCATAAAGGTT
>DBWG01000156.1:4898-5984 GCA_002308635.1 Ruminococcaceae bacterium UBA1244
CCACACTCCAAACTCCACACTCCTAACTTTTTAAAAGGGTCGTGATGATATAGACAAGACTTTGTTTCTCAAAAACGGGATGATAATGGCGGGAACGGCTCTGATGATAAGGAGCATCGCCATGGTGTTCCGGATATTTCTTGCCGGTGCGCTCGGTACTGAGGGCATGGGACTGTATCAGCTCGTGATGAGCATTTATGTTGTGTTTGCGGCGGTGTCATCGTCGGGAATATCACTTTGTACTACAAGGCTGTTTTCGGACAATGCCGCAAACGGGAACTACGGAAAAGGACGGTATCTCACAGAAAGAAGTTTCGGGCTGTCTATGTTTATCGGCGGAGCGGCGTGTGTTCTTATGTTTGCACTGTCGGAGCCTGCCGCAAAATATGTTTTGGGTGATGTGAGGTGCGCTCCGGCACTCAGGATATTAGCGCCGGGTTTACCGTTCATGTCAGCNNTCCGCCTGTATCAGAGGTTACTTTTGTGCAAGAAGGAACACGCTCATACCTTCAGGCGAACAGCTCCTTGAACAGGTCATCGAAACAGGAGTATTCGCAGTTTTGTTTTTGTGTTTCACTCCAAACAACCTGAGTGATGCCTGCTGTATGACTGTTGCAGGAACAGCCGCCGCAGAAGCTGTGTCATTTATATATGCGGTCATGTGCTACAGGCATGACGTTAAAAAGGCGGGGTTCAAAGTTGAAAGGGCGGCGGGATTTTTAAAACATTCGCTGNNCCCTGCCGATACTTCTCCCTGTAAGCGCAAATGCACTTATGAGAAGCGGGCTTTCCGCCGCAGAAAATGCACTGATACCAAGAGGTTTGCAAAAACACGGTATGACAGAAACAGAAGCACTTTCACGGTACGGGATAATAAGCGGCATGACACTGCCGCTGCTCGTTTTTCCGTCAGTTATGATAATGCCGTTTGCGCTGCTGATAATCCCCGAAATTGCCGAACTCAACGCAAAAAGCAGCAGGAAAAGCATAAAAAGGATAACCGAAAAAATGGTCAGCGCAGCGCTTGTATATTCCGTGCCGATAACGGTAATATTCATGTTTTTTTCAGTGCCGATAGGAAAGCTG
>DBWG01000156.1:5998-6608 GCA_002308635.1 Ruminococcaceae bacterium UBA1244
CCTGTTGTGCCGTTCATGTATCTTGACTCTATCGTTGACGGGATACTAAAAGGTCTTGACGAACAGACAAGCTACTTTGTTTTCAACACGATAGATTCCGTATTAAGGGTGGTGCTGACACTCATTCTTCTGCCTTTTGCGGGTATTATTGGTGCAGCGGCGGTGATAATCATAAGCGAACTTCTCAACACAATGATGAGTGTTCTCAGGCTGATAAAAATTACGGAATTCAGGCTCAGGATAAGAAACGATATCATAATTCCGGCGGCGGTCTCGGCGGGAGTGTGCATAATGGCAGGAGCGATGCCGGTGATCTTCGGAGAAACTGCGGACACAGTGATAAAGCTTGTGTTTTCGGCAGGGATGTGCATAATTATCCTGTGCCGGACAAGGAAACTCCGACCCGCATATTAACGGGCCGGAGCTTTTATCTGCGTATCACTATGACCTGACCGGGCATCAGGCTGTCCGGAGCTGTGAGTCTGTTGAGATTGATGAGATAAGGCACACTCACACCGTATCTTTTTGCAAGCTTATAGAGTGTGTCGCCGCTCTGAACGGTACATTCGACTCTTGTATCGTTACCGTCATCAAGGCTAAGGGACTGGCC
>DBWG01000054.1 GCA_002308635.1 Ruminococcaceae bacterium UBA1244
TTATCTTCAACTGCGGTTTCACCGACGATCAGATCAAGGGCTTGAATCCTGCAGATGATCCCAGCGTAATCGTATACCAGACAGGCGATATCGCATTTGATGCAGCAGAAAATGCAGGTCAGGTTTACACAGTAGAAGGCGAAGCAACTCCCGGCAGAGGCGTATACAAAGCTAAGTATACATACAAGACAGGTGCATTCTCAACTTATACAGGCGTTTATGCAGCTGAGCAGCTCGGCGAAGCTCCCGTAGAAGAAGGATCTCCTGCTCCTGCTCCTGCTGATGATACAAGCAAGCCTGAAGAAACAAGCAAACCTGTAGATGGCGGCAATACAACAGGCGGCACAACAGGCGGCACACAGACATCTACAGTAACTCCGATCAACACAGGCGATGCTACAATGCCTATCGCAGTTGCAGTCGTTGCAGCTCTTGCACTCGGCACAGCAGTTGTTGCTTCCAGAAAAAAGGTTGAAGAATAATTTCTATCTTCACTGATTGGCTGAAAAAAATATTCTCTCTGATTGTCACATGGCAGTCGGAGAGATTTTTTTAATGAGGAATCAGGAATGAGGAGTGAGGAATATATACACAGGCAAAATGAAATGAGGAATGGGGAATATTATCATTCCTCACTCCTCATTCCTCATTGTTTAAGCTGCTTTTTGGATTTCACGGGTTTCAAGCTGGTCGGCGGAGGTGATTTGGGTAACGGTGAAGCCCTGTTCTTGAAGGAGAGCAATAATGCCGTCATCGCCTAAAAAGTGTGCCGTTCCGACGACTAACATAACGGTCTTGCCGCTTTGGATATAGTCGGTGAGTTTTTCGGTCATGCCCTTGTTTCTGTCGGTGAGAAGTGCATTGTTGTATTCTTCGAGGGCAGCCTTTTCTTCGTCAGTCAGTTGGCTTTCGTCAAAATCTTCGCCTTGTACGTCTTTTTCGGTGATAGTGCCGCTTTTCCATTTTTCATAGAGGTCTTTGAGCTGATGGGCCTGTTTTTCGACAATGCCGTCCTCTGCATAGGCGGACAGGAGCATTTCAACGACATTATCCGAAAGTCCGTTGAACATACTCATCTGGAAATCTATGGATTCGACTTCATCAATAGTTTTGCCGTTGGCTTTTGCACGGTTCGTCAAAGTGATATCAACGCCTTTGTTGGCATTGAGTCCTGCTTTTACGATAGAAAGATTTTCGATAAGGCTTTCCCACATGAGGGGCTTGTAGTAGTCATAAAGGGCATTGTACATACCGTTTTCTTTGAGTATCTCGACAAGCTTGTTGTAAGTATTTTCGGAGATATGGTCTTTGATGGTCGTACCGTCGGCATAGATCACATCTGTAAGCATGGAGGAGGAAGCGGTGAGGTCACTGTACAGATCGGACATATCGATCTCGAATGCAAGGGTATCGCTGTCGGCATAGGCTTTTTCAAAGTAATCGGGCAGATTGTCAACGGCGCTGTCACCTGCATGGATAGAGCCGAATAAATAAGCGTAGTTGCCGTTTTGATCTTCGGCTTTCCACATTAAAGGGGTGATGGCATTTTGGGACGGTGTTTCAGGATTCTGACTTGTTTGGGGCTGAGAGGCGGCAGAAGTGGGGGAGGAGGATTCCGTTTTAAAGAGGTCTTTTTTGTCAACGTGTTTGCAGCCGCTCAGGACGGGTATGATCAGCGTTGTCACGGCAAGGATTCCGCAGAGAATTTTTTTGGATTTCATATATACGTTCCTTTCTGAAATAAGGGTACTGCAGATGTCCGGCAGTACCCTTTCAAAAAATCATTTTTTGTTTTTCTTGTTTCCTGTAAAGAGGAGAAGGACAATGACAAGTGCCGCAGCTGCTATTGCCGCAATAGCGATGACAAGTATTGTAGAATTATCGCCTGTAGCAAAATTCTGCTGTGCATTGGCGGCATTGACAGTTACTGTACAAATGGCGAAAATTGCCATGGCTGCTGCCAGAAGGCATATCAGTTTTTTCTTCATACTCATTTTTTTCAGCACTCCTTTTTGTTGTTGTAAAACAAGGGGACATTGCCCTATGACAATGCCCCCTATGTAAAAATGCCTGCTTAAGCTGCAAAATTATTTTGCACTTTTCTTTGACTTGGAAGCAACGATAGCAGTACCGAGAGCGGCTGCACCGATGACAGCGAATACAGCGGCACTTGCAGCGGAATCACCTGTATTCACGCCGGGCTGTGAGGACTGGGACTGCTGAGAAGGCTGAGTCTGGGACTGCTGTGAAGGCTGCTGGGACTGCTGTGAGGGCTGAGAAGACTGTTTCTCACTCTTGGTGAGTATATAGTAAGAGAAGTGAGGAGCAACTGATGAGGCCTTGCTGTTTGAGAAGTCAGCGAACTTTGTAAGACCTGTAGCCTCTTCATAGATATAAGCTGTTTCATAGCTTGCAGTTGTGAAAGTAAGAGTAACGCCAGCACCCTCAAATGACTTTGCGTTGTTGTTGCCATCAAGGAAGTAAACGTCAAGAATCTTGCTTGAAACAACATCGGGAAGTTCTGCAACAGCAGCTTCGATGTCAACATTTGTTACGGTAGCAGCACCGAAAGTGAGTTCTGTACCGGCATCAACAGCACCGGCAGGAACGTCAGCCTCAATTGTTACGCCATCAATGATAACCATGAAATGAGTATTCTTGCCTGCCTCAACGACAGTTGCAGGTGATTTTACATCATTTGTTGTAACACCGGGTGTAAGGGCACTCGCTGACAGAGCGGCAGAAGAAACTGCAACGGCTGCTGCAAGAGCAGATACCAAAATTTTCTTAGTGTTCATTGTAAACATCCTCCTAAAAATAAATGTAAATAAATCTGAACAACGATATGATATCACATTCGTTACAAGTTTGTCAACAATTATGCGGTGAAAATATCGTCAAACTTTTGTCGGTAAGGTCACACAATATTGTTCAACTTTTGACAGATATCACAAAGTTTCCTCCTAAATATCCATTGGACATGACTATTATACAACTTTAAAACGCTTTTGTCAATCGGAAAATGATGTTATTTTTTAGTATTTCCGCAAAAAATCGGACGAATCTTTTGATGTCCGTCCGATTTTTTGCAGTGTGATTCAGCTTTTTGCACTGAAAGAAAGGCAGTCGGTGCACTTGTCTGTTTCGGGAGAGTGTTCATGAGTGCCGATATGAACGGTATCAAGTGAACAATAGTCATGATTCTTACAGTGATATATGCAGTCCTCGACGCTGCACTGTATACTTTTATTGAGTTTTTCCATAATATCTGTCTCCTTTGAGCCGTTGATGAACGGCAATAATATTATGGTCTGACACGGTGAAAGATATTCATTTTGTTTTATCAAAAAAATCGGGATTTTTTACAAAAATATTCAAAGAATATTGACGGTATTTGATTATTATGATACACTTTTATTATTGAAACTCAAAAAAAATAACGGGAGTGAAAAGTATGCCTGATACAATTTTGATCAGTTGGCTGGTATGGATTTCGGTGATATTGATGTTTGCGGGATTTGTACCTATGATCGTTGGTTTTGCACGCAAAAGGAAGTTTTATAAGAACAATCCCACAGGTTATTTTGCACGCAAGTTTTCTTTTACCGCACACATTTTATTTGTTACCTTGGGAGTGCTGCTGGCAGTTTTCCTGTCGAGGTATGCGGTTGCCTATTATTCCTCTTTTGCAGGAAAAGTCCCCGTACCGTGTGATGACATAGGAAAGCTGGAATATGGCGGAAAGGAATGGATCAACAGTTTTCTTCATGCTTTGCAGACGTTCAGCATGGACGAGGATTATACGGAATACTGGCGTAACGGTCAGGCGATGATAAGATATGCCACGGACAATGACCGCATGGCAGAGATATGCTATAACGTGTACATGGGGATATTGAATTTTT
>DBWG01000060.1:0-3217 GCA_002308635.1 Ruminococcaceae bacterium UBA1244
CCGACAACGATCCTGTTCCACAGCCTCGACATTCCAAACACTCCTTTGATATTTTTTAAAAACTCATATTACAACAATGAACAGTCCCGAATATCCGAACACTGTTCATTGAATGATACATTATCTTATCTTTATGTGAACTTCACGGAGCTGCTGTTCGGTAACCTCTGTCGGAGAGCCGAGAAGCAGATCCTGTGCGTTGCTGTTCATCGGGAATGCAATTACCTCACGGATATTTTCCTCTTCCGCAAGGAGCATAAGCATCCTGTCAACGCCCGGAGCCATACCTGCATGAGGCGGAGCGCCGTATTTGAATGCGTTATAGAGAGATCTGAACTTTGTTTTAAGCTCATCCTCGCTGTAGCCTGCGATATCAAAAGCCTTTACCATGATATCGAGGTCATGGTTCCTGACAGCGCCGGAAGAAAGCTCAACGCCGTTGCAGACGATATCATACTGATAAGCGAGGACCTCAGTAGGCTCTTTTTCAAGGAGCGCCTGCATACCGCCCTGAGGCATAGAGAACGGGTTGTGAGTAAAGATAACTTTTCCTGTCTCTTCGTCTATCTCATACATCGGGAAGTCTGTGATGAAGCACATCTCGAATTTGCTCGTATCAATAAGGTCAAGACGTTTTGCGACTTCTGTTCTGATCTGACCTGCAAGCTTCGGAGCCATATCCTTGCTGTCAGCGATGAAGTAAATGACATCTCCTGCCTTTGAGCCGTTGATCTCAATAAGCTTTTCCCTGTCGCCTTCTTTGAGGAACTTGTCGATAGGACCGTCAAATGTGAGGTCATCTCTTACTTTGACATAGCCAAGACCCTTCATTCCGATGGAGAGAGCAAACTCCTCCATGTTCTTGAACCACTTTTTAGACTGTGCTGCGGCATTCGGGACATTGATGCTGCGGACGGTCTTTTTTCTGAACGGAGCAAAGTCTGTTTCCTCAAACATTGGGCTTATATCCTTGATAAGCAGCGGGTTTCTGAGGTCAGGCTTGTCGGTGCCGTATGTCAGCATAGCCTCAGCAAAGGGTATCCTTCTGAAAGGCGGCTTTGAGACCTCTTTCTTTGAAAACTTCGTAAACGCCGCATAGAGGATATCCTCAGCAGCGGCAAAAACATCTTCCTGCTCTGAAAAAGCCATTTCAAAGTCAAGCTGATAGAACTCACCGGGGCTGCGGTCTGCTCTTGCATCCTCATCACGGAAGCAGGGAGCTATCTGGAAATACTTATCAAATCCCGAAACCATCAGAAGCTGTTTGAATATCTGAGGTGCCTGCGGAAGAGCATAGAACATTCCCTTGTGTTTTCTGCTCGGAATAAGATAGTCTCTTGCGCCCTCAGGAGAAGAGCAGGAGAGTATCGGGGTCTGTATTTCAAGGAATCCCATCTCTGTCATCTTCTGGCGCAGGAACGAAATAAGCTGTGAACGCATAACTATATTGTTATGGACTTTTCTGTTTCTCAGGTCAAGAAAACGGTATCTGAGTCTTACGTCCTCTTTGACCTCTGTTGAAGTCTGCACCTCAAACGGAAGGTTCTGAGGAGCCTTGCCGAGAACGGTGATATTTTCGGAATGTATCTCGACTGTACCGGTTTCGATCTTCGGGTTGATGGTGTCCTCATCACGCTTTGTGACCTTGCCGCTGACGGTAACGGAACACTCTCTGTTGATGTTTTCAAGGAGCTTGTCGTCATGTACAACGACCTGTACAACTCCGTAGTGGTCACGGATATCAAGGAACATTACTCCGCCGTGGTCACGGATATTCTCTACCCAGCCTGCAACACGGACATCCTTTCCGATATCGGACTCTCTCAGTTCTCCGCAAAAGTGTGTGCGGTACATATTTTCTTTACGCATAGATATCTCTTCCCCTTCTCAAGGCGTCTTTTTTCCTATCCGGAAAAATAAATAATTCAGACGCTCTTATAAGCATATTAACTGTATTATTATACCACTAAAGCCGTAATTTTTCAATACATATTTGAATAATTTAACAACTGCCGTTTCTCCTGCGTGACATATTTCAATGACCTTGTTTTATAAATCGTCTTTACCCAAAAAATAAGCTGCCTGTCACACAAACAGGCAGCCAACAACCGGATAAATATTCAGGACTCAGGGGGCTTTTTCTTCTTGCCGGGATCATTTTTCCTGCTGTTTTTCTTTGACTTCTCGTTTACCTTGTCAAAAACGTCACTGCTGTAGTCCCGCAGATGACTGAAAAAAGCAGCGCCAAGAGTCACCAGACCCAAAACAAGAGCGATCATGGCCAATGCGAACATAAATCAACCACTCCCCTGCACTATCAAGAAAACACTGCATCAATCGTAATCCTTGAAGAAATCCATAAGCTTTGCGAAGTCCTCCTCCGCCATTTCATCGGTGGAATTGCGGTACAGAAGGAGACTGCCTTCGTCATCAGGAGTCCTGAGATTTTCAGGAATATTGAAGTTCAGCGAAGCAAGATACTTGTCCCAGTTTGCAAGCTTCCAGACGTCACGGTCGGAGTTCCTGTCGATCATACGCTGATGACATACCTCCGGATCTGTAACCACCCAGATAACAGTAAGCTTTGCGCCTGCATCTTCAAGCTTTGCCCTGAGTGCGCTTATGTATTCGTCATCCCTGATCTCTCTCGTAAACGGTGCGTTCACCATAACAAGATCGGCATATTTCAATGCCTCAAATGCAAGATCAAGTATTACTTCATATTCATAGTTTCTGATCTCTTCTTCAAAGAACTTTGAGCTGCGGTTATATTCCTCGCCTGCAACCTTGAATATCTGTTTTGAAAGCGGGATGAGCGTATCCTTGTCAAGATATACGATATGCTTCAATTCAGAGGCAAGCTTTCTTGAAAGCCTTGTCTTTCCACAGGCGGGCGGTGATGTTACAAAAATAAGTCTCTTAACCATAAAAATTAAACTCCTTTATAAACAATATATAGTAACGCCGTGTCATAAACGGCAGGTCATAATGCAAAACAAAACATCCAAAAATCCCCTGCTAACGGATTCTACATAATGATAACATATTCCGATAAAAAAATCTATATTTTTTCAAAAATAAATTATAAAAATTTCATAACACCTGATTTTGCTCTGTAATATTTTGTCTCATAACAAAAGCTCCTCTTATCCATCGGCATCATCAACAAAATCCATATTCAGTATTGAAAAAAATCAAATGTGATGTTAGAATAAAA
>DBWG01000060.1:3276-9300 GCA_002308635.1 Ruminococcaceae bacterium UBA1244
GAAAGCTTGACAGCATGAAAATATCCTACAAGGAGCATTATTATTCAGACACGGAAGCACTCAGCGGCACAGAGGTCGCCGCCGCACTCGGCGAAGATCCCGCACGGGTATTCAAAACCCTTGTCACCTGCGGAAAGTCCGGAGGATACTATGTGTTCCTCGTTCCCGTTGCAGAAGAGCTTGATCTCAAAAAAGCAGCTTCTGCCGTCGGAGAAAAGGCTGTTTCCATGCTGAAGTCAAAGGAGCTTCTTCCTCTGACGGGGTATGTTCACGGAGGCTGTTCGCCCATCGGCATGAAAAAATTTTTCCGCACGACTATACATTCCTCTGCTCAGAATTTTTCTTCGATAATGTTCAGCGGAGGAAAGATAGGCTTCCAGATAGAGATGTCTGCGGACGACCTCAAAAAGGTCATACCCTTTGAATTTTCCGACATTATTGTATGATAGTCTTTCACAAAAATACTGCGAGGTGGACTCACATGGATCTTACTTATGTAGAAAAAGCTCACTCTGTACTCAGCGAAGTAAACTCTGTCATTCTCGGAAAAAAAGCCGAGACCTGCGAAATACTCACCGCTTTTTTAGCTGACGGCCACGTACTCCTTGAAGATATCCCCGGTGTCGGAAAAACCACACTTGCAACTGCCTTTTCAAAGGCTATGGGACTTGAATGTAAGAGAGTTCAGTTCACTCCTGACGTAATGCCGTCAGACCTCACAGGCTTTTCCGTATACCGCCGTGATGCCGACAAATTCGTCTATCAGGAGGGCAGTGTTTTCTGCAACCTTCTGCTTGCCGACGAGATAAACCGTACCTCTCCAAAGACCCAGTCCGCACTCCTTGAAGTAATGGAGGAACGCAAGGTCTCTGTTGACGGCGTGACACGAAATGCACCGTCGCCTTTCCTCGTTATTGCGACCCAGAACCCCACAGGTGCTGCCGGCACTCAGCTTCTTCCGGAGGCACAGATCGACCGTTTTATGATAACGATGACTCTCGGCTATCCCGACTACGAAAGCGAACTTGAGATCGCACGTTCAGTCGGCGCTTCTTTGAGAACGGACAAAACAAGATCCGTCATCACCAAGGAAGAATTTCTTGAAATGCAGAGGCAGATACACGAAATATATGTGAGTGATGTTGTCTATGACTATATCATAAGACTCGTCACCGCTTCAAGAAACCACCAGTTTATTGAAAGAGGCGCAAGCCCAAGAGCTACCATCGCACTCGTAAAAACTTCAAAAGCCTGTGCATGGCTCTGCGGACGGAACTATGTTGTCCCGAATGACGTCATATCACAGTTCCCATACGTCATGTTCCACCGCATAACACTCAACACATCCGCAAAAATGAACGGTTCACGCAGGATGCACGTACTGCAGGAAATAGTCCGCAGCACTCAGCAGCCGTATATGGGAGCAGAAAAATGAAAATTATTATGATGCTGCTGATAACCGCTGTCCTGTGGTATTTTGCAGGGATGTTCCGTCAGGCAAACGTCATGGCGCTTGCCGTCTGCGTGATAGTCCTGTCGGTTTTTCTGATAGCCCTTTCATTCTACCAGCGCAGCAGACTAAGAATCAGGTTTTCCGAAAAAAAGCTTGTCGCCTATAAAGCAACAGAAAACCGCATAATGCTCAGTGCCGAAAACAAAAGCCTTCTGCCCGTAAACAAATACAAGCTCACTCTCGCCGTAAAATATCACAGCTCCGAAACCGTGACCAAAAAACGTTTTTGCGGCTGCGCTTCCGGACGCAAAATGAAAAGTACCGGTCAGGCGGAATTTTTCCTGACCGCACCCTACTGCGGTGTTATTGATATCGAACTGAAAAGACTCAGGGTCTATGACTATCTTTCATTTTTTTCGTCCTCAAAAAAGATCGGCGGAGTATGTCAGCTTTTTGTTTTTCCATCACCAAAAAATATGAATATAGTTTTCCCGCCTGGCGGCAGCCGTGATGACCTTCTTCTCTCTGATACACGCAGTGACAAGCCGGGCGATGACCACAGTGAGGTCAGGATCATCAGAGAATACCGTCCCGGAGACCTCTCACGTCATATCCACCACAACTACAGCGCAAAAACAGGAGCAATATGGGTCAAGGAATACTACAAGGAAAACGACTATATCATTGACCTCTATCTCAACACGGCTTATTCCGGAGTACCTTCCGATGAATTGTGGGACGCTTTTTATGAGATAACCTGCTCCCTTATCTTTTCACTGCTCTCAATGGGCTTTTCTCTCCACGTACACTGGTACGACAAAGAAAAAATGGGACTCGCCGAAGCTGAAATTCAAAATCCGTCGGACTGCGCCGGACTTTGGGTACAGCTTTATTCCGCCGACAAAAGCTGCACGGATGACGAATTTTCCGGCACAGCGGATGTCGGCTCTTCCGGCACCATGATGCTCGATATGGGACTCGTATGGTCATATAACGGCAGCCCCGTTTATAAATTTGACCCTGAGACGGCTGAATCGGAGCTTTCCTCCGCCGTTTTCAGTCTGTAAAGGCAGGTGACCGGCTATTAAAAAAATAATCATTAGCAGCTCCAGAAGATTCCTGACAAAAAAAGATAAAAAGATATCCGAACAGGCAAGAAAAAAGATCGACGGCTCTCCTCTGCTGCTGATACTCTATCTTTGCGGATTGTCCGGAATGATACTTACTCTCGGAGATCTTTTGAAGCTGTCCGAACAATACTACTTTTTAATACTGACCTTTACGTCCGTATTCACCGCACTGTTATGGTTTTTGTATATATACCATAACAAGATCTTTATCGTATCCTCCGCCGTTTTTGCGGCTCTGTCGTTTATGATAATGGTCCCTCAGCTGATGTCCTTCTCCTCTGACCTCAATAAGATAATAATAAATCATAAGATGCCTCAGAGCCTGCAGATCGGACTGTTTTTTATCATCATCCTGATAGCCCTTGTGACGTTCCTGCTTTTTGCAATGGAATTCGTTATGAGGATGCACTCGGTATTTGTTGCTCTGGGTTTTGCTCTGACAATAATAGTTCTTCTCTATGGCCGCAGCGTCAGTGTAATAAACATCATACTTATCCTGACCTTTGAGATAGGCTTCACCGTATCAAACATGACAGAAAAAAGAAACGGCAAAAACGTTATGGCGGTGGACGGCAAAAAAAGGATAAACGTGATATCCGCTGTAGTCGCAGCTTCCATCGCAGCAGCCGCACTTGTCCCTGCCTTTGTCATTGAAAATAAAGCCGAAGGCGGTCTCTATGACCTCGCAGATACCGCAGACGTCTATGTCAAGGATACCATCGCAAGACTTTCAGGCTATGCCGAGATCGACGGAATCAACTTCGGTGCGATAAACAGAGGCAACCTCCGCCGCACAGGACAAAATCAAATGAGTATCTATCTGGACAGATATCCGAGAGAAAATATCTATCTCAGAAGCTACACAGGCAAATACTACAGCGACAGCTATTGGCAGGATGCCTTTACGATGAATTACGATTCCCCGCGTATCGGCTATTCGGAATTTTACGATTATTTTTCCAACCCATACAAGGAAAATTTTATGGACAGCCTTATCGTGGATTTCTACAATAACTTCGGCGGTCTGAACCTTCCCTATTCCTATCACTATCTTATCGGCAATTCCTCAGACCCGATCTCGGAAATGTATTTCCTTATCGCAAAGTCGACCAGCCTTAACGAAAATTACTTTGTCCCGACGACCATCGCCGGACAGCACGTCCTCGAAACACCTCCCGAAGAAGAAAAAAAGGGATATATCTCCAACAGCTCGGCATACAATATCCTTATCTCAAACATAGCAAACAGGGATTCGGACATTGTATACCTTCCGTACTATTCCCGTGACAGCAAAACAAGAGTGCTTTCAAATCCGAACAATTTCGGAGACGGCTATTACCGCAACCAGTATCTGCCCATCTCCATGATAGATGCCTCAGATCAGTGGGAAGACAATCCTTATTATAGTTATTTCAGGGAATATTATAAGGAAAGAATGACGCCTATCTATACGAATTATTCTCCTGCTGAAACTCCTCAGCTCGAAAGCTACTGCAAACAGATAAAACTCACTGACCTTAATGAGATCACCACCTATATTCTCGTAACACTCAACAACAACGCCGTCTATTCGACAACACCCGGCAACACTCCATACAACAAGGATGTTATCGACTACTTCCTCTTTGAAAACGGCAAGGGCTACTGCGTCCACTTTGCATCCGCCGCAGCACTTATGTACAGGATGTTCGGCATCCCTGCCCGCTATGTATCAGGCTTTGTCGCACAGCCCGGCAACTTTTCTCCTGACCCAAACTACAGCGGCTATTATTCCACCGTCCTCACCGACTACTCCGCACACGCATGGGTCGAGATCTTTCTTGACGACTACGGCTGGGTGCCGGTCGAGGTCACACCCGACAGCAGCAATTCTATGAACGCTTCCTATCCCTGGTTCAATATGTCTATAGCCCGCACCATAATGGATAAATACGGCTGGCACTTTAGGGGCGACATCGTCATTGATGATGACGACTCCGACGGCAGCGGAACGGCTTCCGCCAACAGCGAAGACACCGGATTTGTTCCTGCACTGATCTTTATTATCTCCGCAGCAGCGGCAGCAGCCGCAGTGATAATTCTCAGGCGCATCATCATAATAAGAAAGTATCAGAAAGCAAACTGCAGGCACTGGTTTGACAGGCTCATTCGTATGCTCCATTTCAGCGGTGCGCTTGTGGGATACAGCGGTTCCGAAAAGGACTTTGCACAAAAGCTTTCGGAGCATTGCCCTTCAGTCAGCACGGAACAGGCTTCAAGGCTCATTGAAATAATGCTCTCGGACAACTATTCGGAAACAAGGGCAGGACCTGAGGATGAAGCGTTCATCAGGGAAATATATTCACTCTCCGCAAAAGATCTCTACACGAACCTGTTCTTCCTCAAAAAGCCCGTATTCAAATTCATAAAAGTATTCAGCTAAAGCAAAGCACCGGTATCCCGAAGACTCAGGACACCGGTGCTTTTTTCATACATCTGTAACGATACAACTTAATGAGTGCATTTACCCCGCAAAAGTGTTCACCGGACAGTTCTACACTCCACACTTCACACTTTGCAGTTTTGCTATTATTTTGAACTGCTATATTCCAAAAACCTTTGCGGCATTTTTATAGAGTATCTTTTCCCTTTCCTCCTCCGAAAGATCAAATTCCATAAAGCTGCTGTATTCCTTGACAGGGTCCCACATCGGAAAATCCGAACCGAACATCAGCCTGTCAGCACCGTACATTTTTATCAGTTCAAAAACTCTTTCCGGCTTTACAAACGGCATGACGCTCGAAATATCCATATAGCAGCTCCTGTCCTTCATGTACGGTACAGCCTCTTCAAATATCGACCACCCGCCAAGATGCGCCGCAACTAACTCAAGCTTCGGAAAGCTGTCGGCTATTTTGGCGATCCTTCTTGGATGTGAATATTCATAACGGTAGTCTCCGCTGTGGATGAGCAGCGGCAGCCTTCCTTCTATCGCTTCATAAATTTTCATTGCCCCTTCACAATCGGCATCGAACTGCTGTGTGTCGGGATGCAGCTTTATGCCCTTCAGTCCGAGAGAGATGATGCGCTCTATTTCTTCATTTATGTTTTCCATATCGGGATGCAGTGTGCCAAGACCGATAAGATCACTGTTCTTTCTGCATTCCTCCGCTACAAAATCATTCAGCTTCGGCACGGCCTTTGGACTCAGCGCAACAGAGTTGATGACGAATTTTTTTATGGGACTGTTTTTTGCGATCTCAGAAAGCTCCTCCGTAACACCGGAACAGCTCATCTTTACATTATAGAAATCCCCCACTCCCTTTACCGCTCTTGGAGCAAGCCTTTTCATATAAACGTGAACATGACAGTCTATTGCAAACATAGGTCAACCTCCTCGTTTTCTTTAATCTCATTATAATCCGCTTTATAATAATTGTCAAACGTGCCTGATATGATCCC
>DBWG01000101.1 GCA_002308635.1 Ruminococcaceae bacterium UBA1244
CATTTTTCAAAATTGATTTCCGTGGTGAACGGAAAAATCGCTTTTTCCCGACAAAAGGGGGGATAAAAAACATTGACAATACCGGCTCAAATACTTATAATAGTATGCGTATAATAATACCCCGATATAGGGATAAACAAAAAAGGCAGGTAATTGAAATGAATAGTGACGCTATCAATGAAGGAACAAAATGCGCTCCCCAGAGATCGCTTCTCAGAGCGCTCGGCATGACGAATGAGGAGATCGCAAAGCCCATGATCGGTATTGTAAGCTCATACAATGAGATCGTTCCCGGTCACATGAATATCGACAAGATCGTTAACGCTGTAAAGATGGGCGTTGCGATGGCAGGAGGAAACCCTGTGGTATTCCCCGCTATAGCAGTATGCGACGGTATCGCTATGGGTCATCAGGGAATGAAGTATTCTCTCGTTACACGTGACCTTATTGCCGACTCTACAGAAGCAATGGCTATCGCACACGCTTTTGACGCTCTCGTAATGGTGCCGAACTGCGACAAGAACGTTCCGGGACTACTTATGGCTGCTGCAAGACTGAATATCCCGACAATTTTTGTCAGCGGCGGTCCGATGCTTGCAGGTCATGTTGCCGGAAAGAAAACAAGCCTTTCAAGTATGTTTGAGGCAGTAGGCTCATACAATGCCGGAAAGATCACTGCCGATGAACTTGACGAATACGAAAACAAGGTATGTCCTACCTGTGGATCATGCTCAGGTATGTATACCGCAAACTCCATGAACTGCCTTACAGAGGTACTCGGTATGGCTCTCAGAGGCAACGGTACTATCCCCGCAGTATATTCTGAGAGGATCCAGCTTGCAAAACACGCCGGCATGAAGATCATGGAACTGCTCGAAAAGAACATCAGACCCCGTGACATCATGACAGAGGCTGCATTCCGCAATGCTCTTACAATGGATATGGCTCTCGGCTGCTCCACAAACAGTATGCTCCACCTTCCGGCTATCGCTCACGAATGCGGCATAGACCTCAACCTTGATATCGCCAACGAGATCAGCGCCCATACACCGAATCTCTGCCACCTTGCTCCGGCAGGAAGAACATATATGGAAGACCTCAACGAGGCAGGCGGCGTTTATGCCGTTATGAACGAGGTCAACAAGCTCGGACTTCTTGATACGAGCCTTATCACCTGCACAGGCAAGACCATTGCGGAAAATATCGACGGCTGCATCAACAAGAATCCTGAGATCATCAGGACTCCCGAAACAGCCTACAGCAAGACCGGCGGCATTGCAGTTCTCAGAGGAAACCTTGCTCCGGATTCCTGCGTAGTAAAGCGTTCGGCAGTTGCTCCCGAAATGTTGAAGCACTCAGGTCCCGCAAGAGTGTTCGACTGCGAAGAGGATGCTATGGACGCTATCACAGCCGGAAAGATCAACGACGGTGATGTTGTTGTTATCCGCTATGAAGGACCCAAGGGCGGCCCCGGCATGAGAGAGATGCTCAATCCTACATCTGCTATCATGGGCAGAGGTCAGGGCAGCACAGTCGCTCTTATCACTGACGGACGTTTCTCCGGCGCAACAAGAGGCGCTTCGATCGGCCACGTTTCACCGGAAGCAGCAGTCGGCGGTCCTATCGCTCTTATCAGAGACGGAGATATCATTGATATCGACATCAACGCAAATACAATAAATGTACGTCTTTCTGATGAAGAACTTGCCGAAAGAAAGGCTCAGTGGACTCCCAGACAGCCCAAGATCACAACAGGCTATCTTGCAAGATACGCTTCACTTGTAACTTCCGGCAACAGAGGAGCAGTTCTTGAAGTAAAAAACTGATATTCAGAAAGTAACCACGGGTTTGTTCCCGACGGTCATAAATATTTTTTATAAATAATGCACCATAAGATACAGTAACTGAAGGAGGAAAAAACTATGGGAAGCATTTCATGCAGAATGTGCGCTGCACCGCTTAAAATTGACGAAAACGGTTTTTTTGCAAAATGTACCTACTGCGGGATGAACTATACCCTTCCGTTTGAGGACGAAACAGATGAAGAACGTATGGCAAGAGCTGAACCCGTTCTGACAAGAGCAAGGATGTCTCTTGAAGACGGACGCTTTGAGGATGCGGCAGCTAACTTTGAAAGAGTGCTGGACATTGATCCGTCTTTTGGAGAAGCCTGGCTCGGCAAAGGAATGGCACAGCTCAAAGTAAAAGCTCCGGCGGATCTCCGTCCGATAAAGCGTGCTGCAAAACAGAATTACTACATAAAGAAGGCTGTTATTTTCTGCCGGGGAGATCTCAAGGCTGAGCTTTTTGATGCTCTCGGATTGAAGGACAGGGCTACACTGCAGAATACGTCTGTATCCAAGTGGCGTGAAAATGCTTCCAAACAGCGTAGAAGCTTTCTGCATGAAATCAAGAAACGTATTTTCAGCGATTCTCCTGAATATGACAAGGCAGCCGCAGAGATAGAAAAAAAATACTCTGCGGAAATATCCGCTGTCCGTGACAGACTTGAAGCTGTTCAGGCCGATATTGACAAGGTACACGAAAAACTCAGCAAGCCTCTTGATATGGAGACAGTTATAAACAGCGACCAGCAGCTTCTTGCTCTTAACAACAAAAAGAAACTTATCGAAAGAGAGATCACCATGCTCAACAGACGCATGGATTCCGAGCTTGAAGAAGCCGGAAAGCGTTTTCCGGGGCACAGGGGAAAGATAACTTCGGCTGACTACTATAAGATCGCTGAAAAGTATCCGATACCGGGATGTGTGCCGGATATCAATACGGGTATACTTGACAGGATAATAGATGTTCTCACTTCTGAGTATGATTACCTTTCTATGGCTGAGATCATGGAAAGCCCTGCTATGGCAGGTACCAGTAAAAGAAGAGTGGACGGCGCTATCCGCAAGCTGCTGTATGAAAGACGCATTATCACGAAGAATATAGACGGCATAGACTGCTATGCGCTTTCCGATATGGAAGGCATAGAGACTGTTGCTACAACATTGTGGCAAAGAAAATAATATGGAGGGACACTGATGAGAGAAGCACAATGGAAGGATTATGAACTGATAGACTGCTCGGACGGAGAGCGCCTTGAGCGGTGGGGCGACATTGTGCTGATCCGTCCCGACCCTCAGATAATATGGAACACCCCGAAGAAAAACCCTCTCTGGAAGGACGCACACGCAAGATACATAAGAAGCGCAAGCGGCGGAGGTGCGTGGCAGTACAATAAAAAGCTTCCTCAGCAGTGGACGATAAAATATAAAGAGCTGACCTTCGGCATAAAGCCCATGGGCTTCAAGCATACGGGAGTTTTCCCTGAGCAGGCCGTGAACTGGGATTTTGCCGCACAGCAGATAAAGTCCGCAGACCGTCCGCTGAAAATACTCAATATGTTTGCTTATACCGGAGCGGCAACGCTTGCCTGTCTGAGTGCGGGAGCGTCTGTATGTCATGTTGACGCTTCAAAGGGCATGGTTCAGTGGGCAAAGGAAAATGCCGCTCTGAGCAGACTTTCCGAAAAGCCTGTGCGCTGGCTGGTTGACGATTGTGTAAAGTTCGTACAGCGTGAACAGCGCAGAGGAAACAAATATGACGGCATAATCATGGACCCGCCTTCATACGGAAGAGGTCCGGGCGGAGAGGTCTGGAAGCTTGAAGAGCAGCTTTTTTCGCTTGTGGAGCTTTGTCTGCCGATACTTTCGGACGATGCGAGATTCTTTATACTCAATTCATATACTACCGGACTTTCACCGTCCGTCATGGAATATCTTTTAGGCGTAATGCTCCGGAAACGCTTTGGCGGAAGCGTGTCAAGCTCTGAGATCGGACTTCACGTTACGGATTCAGGTCTTACGCTTCCGTGCGGAAGTACGGCAATATGGCAGGGTGAAGTGTGATGGGCAGTTTTATAGAGGTAAAGGATCTCTACTTCAAGTATGACGATCCGGAAGACGAAAACAAAAACGAGTTTGCCCTGAACGGCATAAACCTTACAATAGAAAAGGGCAGTTTTGTTGCTGTTGTCGGCCATAACGGTTCGGGGAAATCAACCCTTGCAAAGCATTTCAATTCGCTCTATCTCCCGACCAGCGGCGATGTGAGCGTCAACGGCATGAACACCAAGGATGACAGCCATCTCTTTGATATACGCAGGAGTATCGGACTCGTTCTCCAGAATCCCGACAACCAGATCGTTGCGGGTATAGTTGAGGATGACGTAGCTTTTGGCTGCGAGAATCTTGGCATACCGCCGAAGGAGATCCGAAAACGTGTTGACGATGCCCTCAAAGCCGTTGATATGTACGAATACCGTCTTCATTCTCCGGATAAGCTGTCCGGAGGACAGAAGCAGCGTGTTGCCATTGCGGGTATAATCGCAATGGAGCCGGAATGTATAGTCCTTGACGAGCCGACTGCGATGCTTGACCCTCAGGGACGTGACGAAGTTATCTCCGCCGTTATGAAGCTCAACAGGGAGCGGGGCATAACGGTCATAATAATAACCCACTATATGGAAGAGGCTGTCCTTGCCGACCGTGTTGTTGTGATCGACAAGGGCAGGGTCTTTCTTGACGGAACGCCGAAGGAAGTTTTTTCTCAGGTCGAGATGTTAAAGCAGCACCGTCTTGATGTCCCGCAGGGGACAGAGCTTGTTTATAAGCTGCGGGGCTGCGGATTTGAGCTGCCGAAGTGTGTGCTTGATGAAAATGAATGTGCCGATGCCATAGAAAAGCTTCTTAAAGGCGTATCATAAAACTGTTTCGGAGGAGGGATCGGATGTCTGTCATAACAGCGGAAAACGTTACTTTTACATACGGCAAAGGTACGTCGTTTGAGAGGACGGCTCTCAGCGGCGTAAGTTTTTCTGTGGAAGAAGGAGAATTCTTAGGTGTGATCGGTCATACCGGTTCGGGAAAATCCACACTTGTACAAATGTTTAACGGACTGCTCAGACCCACATCCGGCAGGATACTACTCAACGGAAAGGATATCTGGGAACAGCCGAAAAAGATCAGGGAAGTGCGCTTTAAGGTCGGGATGGTTTTTCAGTATCCCGAACACCAGCTTTTTGAGGAAACCGTTTATAAGGATATTTCCTTTGGCCCGAAAAACAAGGGAATGTCCGAAGAGGAGACTGACAAAAAAGTAAGGGAAGCAGCAGGCTTTGTCGGACTGAGCGAAGAGCTGCTGAAAAAATCGCCGTTTGAGCTTTCAGGCGGTGAAAAGCGCAGGGCTGCCATTGCGGGAGTGATAGCGATGGATCCCGATGTTCTTATTCTTGACGAGCCGACAGCAGGACTTGATCCTTTGGGAAGAGACGCTTTGCTGTCTGAGATCGTCACATATCATAAAGTCCGCAAAAATACCGTTCTGCTTGTTTCACACAGCATGGAGGATATCGCGCGTATTTCCGACAGGATACTTGTTATGAACAATGGTCGGAAGGCAATGCTCGATACATCGGAGAATATTTTTTCTCAGGGAGCCGAGCTTGAAAAAATGGGTCTGAGGGTTCCTCAGATCACAAAGGTGATGATGCTCCTGAAACAGCGTGGGATATCCGTAAATACCGGTGTCCTCACGGTGGAACAGGCGTTTCAGGAGATATTGAGCTGTTTGGGCTGCTGCGGGGAGACAAAAAAATGGTAAGAGATATTACACTTGGGCAGTATATGCCGGGAAAGTCGATCGTCCATAGAATGGACGCAAGGTCAAAGATACTGATGCTGCTTGCAATGATCGGTTTTATTTTTGCAGCCGACAACTATATGGCGCTTCTGCTGATAACGCTGAGTTCGCTGCTTGTGGTGCTGCTTACAAGGATCAGCTTTATGATGTACCTCAAAAGCATGAAGGTCATTCTTTTTCTCGTGCTGTTCACAGGGATACTTAACATCTTCTACGGCAGCGGACAGGTCTATTGGGAATGGCAGTTCATAAAGATAACCGAAGGCGGAGTGAACAACGCTGTGTTCGTTACAATAAGGATCGCTGCAATGGTGCTTGTCAGCTCGGTGCTGACGTTTACCACATCACCAAACGACCTGACGGACGGGATAGAAAAGCTGCTGTCTCCGCTGAAGCTTTTCCATGTGAAGGTACACGAGATAGCCATGATGATGACGATAGCGCTGAGGTTCATCCCTGTACTGCTCGAAGAAGCCGACAAGATAATGAACGCTCAGAAAGCAAGGGGCGCAGATATGGAAAGCGGCGGCGCACTAAAAAGAGTACGGGCGATGGTGCCTGTTCTGATACCGCTGTTTGTTTCGGCGTTCAGAAGAGCAAACGATCTTGCAATGGCGATGGAATGCAGGTGCTACAACGGCGGCAAGGGCAGGACACGCATGAAGATAATGAAGTTCGGCGGTGTTGACCTTGCGGCGCTGATATATCTGATCGTTGTGTTTGCGGGAGTGATACTTTGCAATATAGTTTTTCCCGCAACAGTAAGATGATCTTGCAAAAGACAGATTTGGAGTGTTTTTGTTGAGGAATATTCTTGTCACAATAATGTATGACGGAAAAAGATACCACGGCTGGCAGGTGCAGGAAAACGCAGACTCCGTTCAGGAGCAGTTTCAGAAGGCACTTTCTGAGGTCATAGGGGAGCGTCCTGACATAAAGGGCTGCAGCCGTACAGATGCGGGAGTCCACGCAAATATGTACTGCATAAGCTTTCATACCGGTCATTCGATACCGGCGGACAGGTTGCCGCTGGCGCTTAACCGTTTTTTGCCGGCGGATATTGCGGCGATCGATGCAAGGGACGTGGATGACGATTTTCACGCAAGATATTCATGCCTTGGAAAGGAATACATATATAAGATAAACAACGCCCGTATGCGCAACCCGTTTTTGGAGGGCTATGCCCTTCACTACTGGCAGAAGATAGATGAATCGGCAATGAACGAAGCCGCAAAGCATTTTCTCGGCAGACATGATTTCACATCATTCTGTACCATAGACCCGCACCGCAAAAAAGGCGACTTTCACCGCACTGTGAAGAATATATCAGTAAAAAGAGACGGTGACATCGTTACCGTCACGATAGAGGCGGACGGCTTTTTGTATAATATGGTCAGGATAATCGTCGGGACGCTTTTATATACGGCTCAGGGAAAAATATCCCCGTCGGACATACCGGCAATAATAGATGCTCTCGACCGCTCAAAAGCAGGTCCTACCGCACCGCCTGAGGGATTGTATCTCAACAGGGTGTTTTATTGACGTATAAAGGAGTGAGAAGGAAAGAATGAAAAACAACAAGGGAAGATATCAGAAGGAAGAAAAAAAGAGTGAAAAAAAGGTCCTCAGACGAAGATATATGAGCTATGAGGACGTTCCGCTTGAAGATTATCAGGATGAGGAATCTGCTGCATCCGGAAGCATGGTCGGCAGGATACTCAAAATGTTCATCATACTTTTTTTGGCAGTTGTTGCCGTTCTTGCATTGTCCAATATCGAGAAGCTTACTCCCGAAAATATTGCAAACTGGTTCCAGTATGACCTTTTGGGAAAAACAGACGGCAGCGGTTATCCTGTGAATTTTATGGGTTCCGCCGTGTCAGACGGAAATTTTGATCTGATGAACGGTGTGCCGATATACTGCAGCGATACAACGATCTCGGTCCTCAACAAAAATGCGGGAACATATCAGGAGAGCCAACATTCCTTCGCAAGTCCTGTTCTGAGCGTCAATGACGGATATGCGATAGTATATAATATGGACGCTACAGGCTATTCTATCGTAAAAAGGGACAGCGTTGTCCATACGTCTTCTGTAAAGCAGAGGATATGCGCTGCTGATGTTTCAACGGGCGGCGTTTATGCGATACTCACAAAAAGCAAGGACTATCTTTCGACTCTTACGGTTTACCGCAGCGACCATCTCGAAAAATACAAATATTCCTTTGCGGATTATTATATGACTTCCGTTTCGATAAACAACAGCGGTTCACGTGCAGTGCTGTCAGGCGTTTCGGCAAGAAACGGCGGCATGACATCCGTAATATATGTTCTTGATTTTTCTGAGGACAGCTATGTCTATAAATTTGAGGTGGACGAGACCTTCATATACAGCGTAAAATATCTTGATAACGGCAATGCGTTCTGTGTCGGCAGCAACAGTGCATTCTATATCGACATAGACGACGGAACAAAAACCGAAATAGATTACGGTTCAAAGACACTAACATCATTTTCTCTCGACAGAAGTTATGGTATGCTGCTTGCATTGTCTGAAAATCCCGACGGACGTGAATGTGACCTGCTGGCATACGACAAAAGCTGCAACTGTCAGTGCGACATAAAAACAAACAAAAAGGTCATCTCATCTGATATGACCAAAAACCGCTTTGCGATCCTTACTTCCGAGGAGATAATTGTGTATGATACCGACGGCAGTGAGACCGCCTCTGTCAAAACGGAATCTGATGCAAAAAAGATCGTCTTCTGCGGTAATAATACTTTTTATGTACTCGGAAAAAGCATGATCTCACGCCTTGAGGCACAGTAAAAAAATAAGAGCTGTTTCAAAAAACCTTGAAAAGAAATCTGAAAAACCTATTGACAAAAAAGGATAGTGTTATTATAATAGATTATGGTTTTTTGAAATGATCTGTTGAGGTGATAACGGTGGTTCTTGATCTGAAAAATATTTTTCTGACAGAGAATAGTTCCGTTTCTTTTGACACAGAAGTCGATATGTCAGCGGCTGAGACCGGTTCGGGTTGCTTTGACGGACCTGTCAGGGCTGTTATCAGGGTCGAAAATCATGCCGGTTTTGTAGAATTTACGGCAGATGTTTCTTTTCGGTTCAGATTTGACTGTGACAGATGTGCTTCTTCAGTTGACAGACAGTTCAAATATAAATTCCGACATATTCTCGTCCTTCAGCTTTCGGAAGAAAGCGGTGACGACTATATTGAAGCACCTGACTATAAGCTCGATAGCGACGCTCTGCTCAGAGATGATATTCTTCTGGAGCTTCCGTCAAAGCTCCTTTGTAAAGAAACCTGTAAGGGCTTGTGTCCGAAGTGCGGAAAAAATCTTAACGAGGGCTCCTGCGGATGCCAGACCAAAGAAGCCGACCCGAGACTGGCAGCGCTTTTTCAGCTTCTGTCAGAAGAATGATTTTTTGTACTTAATATAAGGAGGTCAATTACGATGGCAGTACCAAAGAGAAAAACATCTAAAGCAAGAAGAGATAAGAGACGCTCAAATGTATGGAAGCTTGATGCTCCCGCTCTTGCAAAGTGCCCGAACTGCGGCGAATTCAAGCTCGCTCACAGAGCTTGCCCGAACTGCGGTATGTACAACGGCAGACAAGTAATCGCAACAGAGGCTTGATTCGGCCTTCTTTCATACGAAAAAAGAGGAGGAGTGATCCTTCTCTTTTGTTTTATTATCTGACCATTAAAAGGAAGGGGATGAGGCAATGCCAAAACCTGTAGTGGCTATCGTCGGCAGACCGAATGTCGGAAAATCGACGCTTTTTAATAAGCTCGTCGGTCAGAGAATAGCTATCGTCAATGATACTCCCGGAGTTACCCGTGACAGGATATTCGGTGAGTGTGAGTGGCGGGGCAGAAAAATATCTCTTGTTGATACCGGAGGTATCGAACCCTATTCCGACGACATAATACTCAAACAGATGAGAAGACAGGCACAGCTTGCAATAGATGCGGCTGATGTTATCGTGCTTGTGACAGACCTTACAAGCGGAGTGGTTGCAACAGACCATGACGTTGCAATGATGCTCCAGAAAAGCAGCCGTCCCGTTGTGCTGTGCGTCAACAAGTGCGACAAGGTCGGAGAACCCGAACCCGCTTTTTATGAATTCTATAATCTCGGACTCGGCGATCCGTTCGCAGTTTCGTCGCTGCACGGCAACGGCACCGGCGATATGCTCGATGCAGTATGACCGCAGTTCCCGGACGATACCGAAAACGAGGAAGAAGCCGACCGCATCGCAGTTGCGGTCATCGGAAAGCCGAATGTCGGCAAATCCTCGCTGATCAATTC
>DBWG01000123.1:0-10844 GCA_002308635.1 Ruminococcaceae bacterium UBA1244
CTTTTAAAGAAACTTGATTTCCGTGTCCGGCGGCTCGCCGGGCTTGAAAAAAGGGGAAAGATGTATTATAATGGAGTAGCAATAATTTTGAAAGGAATGGTTCAATATGGCAGAGATCACAAAGAATACTATTATCGGAGATATCCTTGATATTGACGCTTCAACTGCGCCTATCTTTTTGTCTATCGGTATGCACTGTCTCGGATGCCCCGCTTCAAGAGGCGAGACTATCGAACAGGCCTGCATGGTTCACGGCGTTGACCCTGATGAGCTTGTAAAGGCGCTGAATGAGCATATCAATAACAAATAATTAAGGGTGTGTTAGTGTGTCGATAAAACAACAGCTCCCGCTTGACAACAGGCTTTCTCTCTGTGCAGGATTTGTGCGTGAGAATACCCGTCTTGCGGATGTCGGCACAGATCATGCTTATCTTCCCGTAGGGCTTGCCGCAGAAGGGAAAATTCTTTCTGCGGTTGCCTGCGACGTGAGAACGGGCCCTCTCGAAAACGCAAAAACAAATATTCTCCGCTTCGGAGTTGAGGATATCGTAAAGACAGTCCTTTCTGACGGACTTGATGAGGTCAGCCCGGATGAGGCTTTTGATATCGTTATGGCAGGCATGGGCGGGGAACTGATAGTGAAAATAATCAGCAGGACGCAGTGGCTGTACGATAAGAGCCGCAGGCTGATACTCCAGCCCATGACTCGTGCAGGTACACTGCGCTTGTTTTTGTACGAAAACGGATTCAGCATAAAGGAAGAAAAAGCCTGCGTTTCGGGAAGAAAATGCTACAGCGTGATGATGTGCGAATATGACGGGATAAAACGCCCGTGCAGCAGAAAGTTTGAATATTTCGGACTTCTTTCGGATGACGGTTCGGATGACGCAAAGCGCTACAGGGCGATGATAATACAAAAGCTTGACCGCAAAATAAACGGTCTTAAAAAATCGGGCAGGATACCCGAAGCGGAATTTTACGGAAATATCCGTGACGAGATAACAGCATAACAGGGAAGGTGAGAATATGGCAGGAGTAAAGGAAATTTATGATTATATCAACAGCTTTGCGCCGTTCGATACCGCAATGGGCTTTGACAATGTAGGAATACTTGTCGGCGATAAAAACGCTGAGTCGAAAAAGGTCGTTGTGGCTCTTGACGCAACTGCTGAGGTGCTGAAAGAAGCTTATGAGCTTGGTGCAAAGATAGTTGTGAGTCACCATCCTATAATTTTTCATGCGCTTAAACAGCTTGATTCGGAGAGCGCACCGTTCCTTGCGGTAAAGTATGGGATAACCGTTCTGTCGGCACATACGAATCTTGATATTGCTCCGGACGGCGTGAACGATAGTCTTGCAGAAACGGCGGGAGTTATTATTGACGAGAGATTTCCGGATGACTGCGCTCTTATCGGACATCTCGAAAACAGCATGACCTGCCGTGAATTTGCGGAAAGCGTTAAAAAGTCTCTCGGACTTGCCGGACTGAGATTCACCGATAACGGCAGGAGCATACAGAAGATACTTGTTGCCTGCGGTGCCGGCGGAGACAGCGTTGTGCTTGCAAATGAGCTTGGAGCGGATGCTGTTCTTACCGGAGAGATAAAGCATAACTACATAATGTACGCAAACGATAAGAAAATAGCCGTCTTTGACGCAGGACATTTCGGTTCTGAGGGACTTATCATCCCGAAGCTTGTGAATAAGCTCAGGGAGAGATTTCCCGATACGGAATTCATAAGGGCGACAAGTGATACAGACGGAATTATCTACTTTTGATTCACAAATATCAGCGAGTTTAGGAAAGGGGTTTGAGGAATAACATGGCACTTGACGGAGCTTTTTTAAGACATATAAAAAAAGAACTTGAAGAAAGCCTTATCGGAAGCAAGGTCGATAAGGTCTATCAGCCGTCACGTGATGAGATCGTCCTCGTGATGCGCTCAAGGGAAGGCTCTAAAAAACTGTATATTTCGGCAAGAGCAGGAAGCTCACGTATTAACCTTACGGAGATGACTCCCGAAAACCCGAGAACACCGCCTATGCTCTGTATGCTTCTGAGAAAACGTCTTTCCGGTGCAAGACTCAGGAGCATAAGCCAGCCCGCTCTTGAAAGACTGCTGATCTTGGAGTTTGAGGGACTTAACGAGCTGGGCGATAACGTCACTATGAGCCTTGCTGTCGAGATAATGGGACAGTACAGCAATATCGTTTTTATTGACGGCGACGGACTTATAATCGATGCTGTACGCAGGGTGGACGCTTCTATGTCGTCACAGCGGCTGATACTTCCCGGAATGAAATATGAAATGCCGCCTCAGCAGGACAAGCTTTGTGTACTTGAACATGACGCAGATGATATTATAAATGCGGCTCAGGCTCTGCCGAAAAATATGCCGCTGTCAAAGGCTTTGTTAGCGGTCATTCAGGGTGTTTCACCGATACTCTGCCGTGAGCTTGAATATCTTGCCGGCAGGGGCAGAGATGTCTTTTCGCATGAGCTTGACGAGGAGCTTGTTACAAGACTGCGGTTCTTTCTCAAACGCACTATCTCTGCAGTAAGGGATATCGGCGGAAAACCCTACATTATAATAGACCAGACAAAAAAACCTATAGATTTCACCTTTGAGTATATCCAGCAGTACGGCAGCGGAAGAGCGTTCAATGAGTGCGGTACATTCTGCGAGCTGCTCGACAGGTATTATTCAAAGCGTGATGCGATAGAAACCATGCGCCGCCGCAGCGATGACCTCAACAGGCTGCTCAACAGTACCGCCGCAAGACTTATAAAAAAAATATACATTCAGAAAGACGAGCTTGAAGCCTGCTCCGAGAGAGAAAAATTCAGGATATGCGGCGACCTTATACAGGCGAATCTATACCGCATACCCAAGGGCGCAGCGTCCTTTACTGCCGAAAATTTCTATGACGAAGATCTGTCGGAAATAGAGATATCTCTTGACCCGTCGCTTTCGGCGGCTGCAAATTCACAGAAATATTACAAGAGCTATCAGAAGGCAAAAACTGCCGAGCAGGTACTGAAGGTGCAGATAGAAAAAGCCGAGAACGAGCTTGACTATATCTCGTCCGTTATGGACAGCCTTTCAAGAGCGGAGACCGTCCGTGAACTCGGCGAGATACGCACCGAACTGACCGAACAGGGATATATCCGTTCAAAAGGCAAAAAACAGAAGCCCGAAGCGGCTTTGCCCCCGATAGAATACTTTTCAAAAAGCGGTTTCAGGATACTTGTCGGCAGAAACAACAAACAGAACGACAGACTTACCCTTAAAACTGCCGGCAAAAATGATCTTTGGTTCCATACAAAGGATATCCCCGGTTCGCATACGATAATCGTGACAGAGGGCAGGGAACCCGATGAGGAAACTATCCTCTTTGCGGCTTCTCTTGCTGCGGCTCACAGTAAAGCCAAGGATTCCGGAAAGGCTCCGGTGGATTATACAAAGGTGCGCTATGTCAGCAAGCCTCAGGGTGCAAAGCCCGGTATGGTGATCTATGTAAATCAGAAAACTTTGTTTGTAGAACCATATCACAAAGAGTGAAGACGTGCCCGCCGCTTGGGACCGGTAGAAAAAATAATCTATTATATATTTGATTGTTGTCATAATGAACAAAAAAATAGTTGACTGTACTCCTATTGTGCTGTATAATGCAGCGAAAGCACTGAATACTTCAACTATTTATACTATGTTTCCTTATCGGCAATATTAGTAGTTTTATCCTAAAAAATTACTGTCACCCCTTGACAAAAATATACTAAATTGCTATAATGAAAACATCTAAGGACGAAAGGTCCATAATATTGCAACAGGAGTGACGATGATGATCTGTAAAAAATGCGGAACAGAAAACGCCGATAATGCCAGTGTATGCGCTAAGTGCGGCAATCCTTTGAAGGCTGTGTCCAAACCCAAAAGCAATTTCCTTGATGTCTCATTTTGTTCCGGACTGATTATTGTTTTCTCAGTTCTGGCTTTGATCTTCCTGATCCTTCCTTCTACAAGATCAGTCTCGTACAGTGAATATGAGGGAAAAATGGTAAAGCTTGATGAGAAAAAAGCCAATGAAGTAATTGACATTGTCAGAGATAAGATCACTATCCGCAATGAGCGTGATAAGATCGACAATCTGCCAGCAAAAAAGGCTGCTCTCGAAGCAGAGATAGCTGAGCTTGAAGAAAATTCCGACGGCTCCGATGATGCAAAGGCAGAGATCGACCGTAAAAAGAAGCAGGTTGAAAATCTCCTCAATGACGCTGTATGGAAGCAGACATGGACCGCTGCTGAGGCTATAGAGATCCTCGAAGGCATCCCCGGCAACGACGCTTATATTGCGGAGATAAAGAGACTTGACGAAATAGTTAAGACCACTACGGATGCTGCAAACGTTAAGGCTCAGGAGGAGATCGAAAATTATATCCTTGAAGTAATGGACAAGCAGGATGATGACCGTATCGACAGAGGTGCTATCGGCGGCGTTATCAGAGAGCATCGTGAGATGAAGAATGTTACCAATACCCTTATCGCTGTTATGTGCGTTCTTCTTGCAGTTTCACTTTTCATTACCATCATTTCCTGGGTAACAAGAATGTATCGTGTAAGAATCATCGCAACTATTGCAAATGCCGTTCTTGCATTCCTTTCATTCGTGATCCCTGTTGCTGTATGGTCAATGGATACAAAATGGCCGTTTGAAGTAAGCCAGTATATTACATACGGTATCAGCTTCGGATCTACCTTCGTTTGGGTACTTGTATTCTCGTTTGCAACACTGTTTGCATCACTTGCATACTTCGCAGACGATCTCTTCGCCAAGAAGAACTGATCGTTCCCAAAAATCAATACCTGATGTTAAAGACCCCGTCTGTTTTGAAAAACAGGCGGGGCTTTTTGTATGAGATGCAGTTTTTCGGGGCATATTCTTATCGAAACGAAACGGAGGGATATTGATGAGAATACTTATCAGGGCTGTGATCTGTTCGCTTGTTGTGACCTGCGTGATGACGCTCAACGGTTTTTACGGTGCTTGCCGTGAGATAAGGGGTGAGGTTTTCAGACTGCACATACTTGCAAATTCCGACAGTGAGGAAGATCAGGCGCTGAAGCTCAAAGTGAGGGACGGGCTTCTCGATCATACAAAAGAACTGTTTGCAAACTGCCGCAATAAAGAAGAAGCAATTGAAGCCGCAAAAGAAAACATAGAGTCCATCTCAGAATGTGCCGGCAGGATATTAAAAGATCAGGGCTGTGATTATCCGGTCAGAGCGTATGTGACGAATATGGATTTTGAGACAAGGGAATATGACGAATTTACTCTGCCTGCCGGAAGATATGATGCTCTGAGGATAGAGATCGGCAGGGCAGAAGGACATAACTGGTGGTGTGTGCTGTTTCCGGTACTGTGTATCAATGCTTCCGGAAAAAGCGATTTTTCGGACCTGCTGAATAAAGATGAAGAAAGCATAGTCAGTGACAGCGAAAGCTTTGAGGTCAGATTTAAGATCGTGGAGTTTTTTGAACGTCTGTGTTCGTATTTCGGATAAAAAAACCGATGTGCGGTAAACACATCGGTTTGGAAAGATATAAAAATCATCAGCGAATTATTCTCAGCCATCCAAGGAACGGAACTTCTTTGGCTTTTCCCTGACGGACGGCCTTTATCATAAGTATGAGGACAAAAACAGGCAGGGCATAGAAAATTGCGGCAAGGATAAGCTCGGCTAACCAGCCGGATGCACTGAGATAGCTCACTTCGCCGTCCGATACTGTGCAGGCAATGCTGACTATTCCGAAGAAGAGGGAGTAAAGCAGTGTGAACGGAAGGGTCAGGAAGAGCATGATAAGCCCCTGATTTGCATAATATCTGGAATAGACCGAATTCGGGCTGAATGCCAGCGGAACCCAGAAGGTGATGCCGAAAAGAGCGATAATTGATGTCTTTTTGTTTGCTGCGGCATCATCGGGATTGAAGTCATCGGTGTGGTCGGGAGTTTCGGTGAACATCTTGAGGACAGACACCAGCGGATTTGGTTTTTTCTCTTCTTCATCCTCGTCTTTTTCGACCTTCTCAAACTTGAAGTTCTTCGAGACCTCGTAAGGATTTTCCTTAGGCTCTTCGGGAACAGGCGGTTCTTCGGGTTTGGGTTCTTCCGGAGCCGGTTCTGCAGCCGCCGGAGCTGCTGCGGGAGCTGCCTGAGCATACTGTTCCGGCTGAGCGTACTGCTGCTCGTACTGTTCCGGCTGAGCGTACTGCTGTTCGTATTGTTCCGGCTGAGCGTATTGCTGTTCGTACTGCGGCTGCTGAGCGTATTGCTGTTCATACTGCTGTTCAGGGTACTGCTCCTGATAGCCGTTGTCGTACTGTTCATACTGCTGTTCGGGGTACTGCTCCTGATAGCCGTTGTCGTACTGCTCATACTGCTGTTCGGGGTACTGTTCCTGATAGCCGTTGTCGTACTGCTGACCGTACTGATTCTGATAACCGCCGCTGTATTGACCGGCATAGCCGTTCTGTTCATAATTGTTATTGGATTGAGGTGCGTACTGATCCTGCTGATAGCCATAGCTGTTTTGTTGTTTCTGGATGCGCGGGGGATTTGGTGCTTTAAACTCTTTTGAACCGCATATTACGCACATTGATGCCTGATCGGGCAGAGAGGCACCGCACGAAGCACATAATTTCATTTTTGTCCACCTCTGTTTGAATTATTTCACCATTGCCAAAAGTTGATAGCTAAGATTATTATATTATATTCGCTCTTATATTGTCAATACAAACCCTATAAAAAACAAGACCCCAAAACATGGGGTCTTGTTATGTATTTTGATAACGGCTGTGAAAATGCTGTCCTGTCAGATTCCCCACAAAGAATCATAGCCGTCTATGAAAGCGCTGCCGAAGCATACCTTGTGGAAATCCTGAACGGAAACGCCGCCCTCCTTGGCAGCTTTTGCAACGGATTCCTTTGTAAGCACACGGAATGGAACGTCCTGTTCTCTTGGAAGCGTTTCGCCGCCGATGACTCTCAGTGCATAGTCTATCATTGCGTATGCAGTCCATTCATAGCTCTGTGCAACGAGCATTTCTACCTTTCCCTTGCCCGCAGACGCAATAGTTTCTGATGATCCGCCTGTAGCAACGACCTTCACGTTTTGTCCCGAAATGCTTGCGGTGACAGCGGTCTCAATGGCGGAATCGTCAAAAACGAAAATGTAATTGATCTTCGGGTTTTCCTTCAGGACACTGATGATCTTTGATGACATAGTGCTGCTGATCTCGGAGGTTGTGACGTTGATCGTGGTGATGCTGCCGTCAGACGCAGAAACATATTTTTCAAATTCCTTTTTGAAGCCCTTTGCGATGGTTGAAGAAAACTCGGAGTCGGTGCAGTTAACGGCGATGGCGTTGATCTTTCCGCCGGTTTTTACTATGCCCCAGTCAGCCATAAGCTCTCCGATAAACTGATAGTTGATCGGGATGCTGTAGTCTGTATAAGCATCCTTTTCGTCAATGCCCTTGCTGCCTGAGGAGAATACCTCAACTCCGTTGGCCTGAGCGGTTTCGATATAGCCGGAAACAAGGGATTTGTTGATATCACCTGCAAGAAAAGCATAATCGCTCTTGTTTTTTACTGCATCGGCGAGTGCATCGTTTATCGAGGAGACAGTTCCATCGGTCTCGGCAACAAGAGGTTCACTGAAGCCGGCTTTTGCGGCGGCTCTTTTGAAGTTGTGGCTCAGAAGCGAATAATAGCTGCTGCTGTAGTTCTCTGTGATGAGATAAAGACTGTGATCCTTTGATATTTCGCCTGCACTGACCTTATCGGCTGCTGATTTGAAGGTCGGTATGCCCTGATTATCAGCTATCTTCTTGTTCAGTTCAGTGATGAGGGTCTCTGTGATCTTTGTGCCGGAAGAATCAATACTGACCTCGACATCTTCAATCGTCGGCTTTGGAGTTTTTTCTCCCGGTGAAGAAACGGTACTGCTTTTTGAAGTTGTCTGGCTGCTTTTTTCGGCATCATCTGTCTGTTTATCCCCGCAGGAAGAAAAAACAAAAGCCGAAACCGCAGCAGACAGGACAAGCATTAACGATATGATTTTTTTCATTTATGATCTATCCTCCAAGAAAATGTATATCTATACTGATTCCTACATATTATACTTCTATGACCATAAATCTGTCAACTACAAAACTCATAAACAATTGTTAGTCTCCGCCGTACTTTTATTACATAATTAATACGAATAAGCTGTCACATACTGCGCAGTGCCTGCGCTCTCAACTTTGAACGCAAAAACTTTCTTCGATGCATCCGCATCTTGCGGTGTTCCTTTGGAGAGTGGAGTGTGGAGTTGACTTGCTATAATGATAACAGAAAGGGGAATTCGGATTGCAGCTCAGAACAGACCTTGCAATAGAATCTAATGAGATAAATATTGAAGAAACGGAAGGTGTGCATACGGAAGTGTGCCGCTGCGGGAATGTTACACTGACATCCATTGACATAACGACACAGACCGCCGCAGAACGGCTCGGAAAGCCTGCCGGACGCTACGTTACAGCCGAAGGACTGAAGCTTGGCAGCAGCTTTTTTGATGTCAGGGAGCATATAGAGCTTATTGCGGAGAAGCTGCGTTCCATGCTGCCTGAGAAGGGGAATGTTTTAGCGGCGGGATTGGGAAACAGGCGCATAACACCCGATTCACTCGGCCCTGCCTGTGCCGGATATATCCTTGCCACAAGTCATATAAAAGGAGAGCTTGCAAAGAGTACGGGGCTAAGCGGGTTGAGGAGCGTTTCGGTGATATCTCCCGGAGTGCTGGGCGATACGGGTATAGAAGCGGCGGATGTTATTTCGGGTATCGTAAGGATAACGAATCCTGCGGCTGTGATAGTGATAGACGCTCTTGCCGCAAGGAGCCTCTCAAGACTTGGAAACACCGTACAGATATGCAATACAGGCATATCTCCGGGTTCCGGCGTGTGCAATCACCGGATGGCTGTCAGCGAAGAGACGCTTGGAGTGCCGGTGATCGGGATAGGTGTACCGACGGTAGTGGATGCCGGTACGCTCATAAGCGACCTTTCCGGAGCGGAAGAAGGGGCAGAGGGCGCATACGGGATGATGGTCACTCCCCGTGAAATAGACCTGCTTGTTGAGAGGGCAGGGAAGCTTGTCGGTATGGCAGTGAACTGTGCGCTGCAAAAGGACATCAGCTTTGACGTTCTTGCCGAACTGGTATCATAAAGAGAGCGCTTCACTCATAAACTTGAAGGACGATAATAAAAAGGAGTCTGGGTATGGGGAGAAGAAAAAAGCTTTATGGGTTTGTGAGATCGTTTCTTTCAGTGATGCTTGTCGTAACAGGTGTCGTATGCGCCGCAGTCAGGATAGCCGATTCGGGTATGAGCCTTCCGTTTGAGATCGCCGCCGCAGAGCTTGCAATGCCCGGCGGGAATACAGGATATCCCGAAGTATCCGAAGAGGCGGCGGAATCATTTGCTGAGGTATCTGTTCCCGCAGAGCCTGCCGGAGAAAAGAAGCTTCCCGAAAAGCAGCCTGTTGCCAAAAGCAGCGGCAAAAATGAACCTGTTAAGTCACAAAATGATTTTGAAGCCCATGACCCGACAGAAGCCGGACTTGAAGCATACAAAAGCGAACATGACGGTGAACAGGAATATCCTGTCCATGAGATGAATATTACCGAAGGAAATACAAGGTATGAAAATATTCAGGTGAGGAACGTTTCCTCTGCATCCATAGATATAAAGTCGGAGCTTGAAAGCGAGCTTGGATTCACTCTTGAAAAAACAGATGAACCTCAGGTGCTGATCTATCACACACACGCATCGGAAAGCTATCTTCCCTATGATACAGGCTATTTTTATGAAAGCTTCTTTCCGAGAGACACCGACACATCAAACAATGTCTGTGCAGTCGGCGAGGAGATCGCAAAGCAGCTCAACAGCGCAGGTATCGTGACCATTCACGACACTACGCTCCACGATCATCCCAGCTACAGCGGCGCTTATGACAGGAGCCTTGAAACTATAAACAAATATATCGAAAAATACCCCACTATAAAGGTGACTCTTGACATCCATCGTGACGGCATAGGCACCGATACCGAAAAATATAAGCCTGTGTTTACGGCGGACGGCAGAAAAGCGGCGCAGGTAATGATACTTGCAGGGTATAATTATGACGGCTGTGAGGAATTTTCGGATTGGGAATACAATCTCCGTTTTGCGCTCAGGATACAGGATGAAGCGTCAAAGGAATATCCGGAAATGATGCGTCCCCTGAATTTTGCAGACTATATGTACAACATGAATGTGAATACGGGTTCTCTGCTGATAGAGATCGGTTCGGAATCCAATACACTCGAAGAAGCCCGATATGCAGGCTATCTGCTTGGGAAGGTGCTTGGCAGGGTACTGAAAAAACAAATTTGAAATATTTTTGTAAATTTTTGTAATTTTTTGTAATTAGGTCTTTTCTAACCGGAAATTTTCTGATATAATAGGCACGGTGTTGTTTTTGCACAATAGCTTATGGTGGTGATAAGTATGAAAAACATAGCGTGTTATATTATGTCAGGAATCCTCGCAGCGGCAATGCTGCCGTTTATGATGCTGAATGTCTCAGCCGATGAGGATGATGAAGAAAGCTATTATTACGAAGAAAGCGTTGATGACAGCTCAGAGGATGGGTCGGAATCAAGCTATGAGGAAGAGAGCAGCTATGACGAGTCAAGCTATGAGGAAGAGAGCAGCTTTGACGAGTCGAGCTACGAAGAAGAAAGCAGCTTTGACGAGTC
>DBWG01000123.1:10903-11680 GCA_002308635.1 Ruminococcaceae bacterium UBA1244
AAGAAGAAAGCAGCTTTGACGAGTCAGGCTATGAAGAAAACAGCTTTGACGAGTCAAGCTATGAGGAAAACAGCAATAACGAATCAAGCTATGAGGAAGACAGCAAGCCTGACAGCGGAGAGGAAGAAAGTTCTGTTCCCGAAGAGATAGTTATTATGACATACATTCCCAAGAACGATCCGCTTAGCTGGCTCACCACTATTGAAACGGTGATACCGTCAGAGAAAAGCTCCGATCCTGAACATTCCGAAGATGAGCATAACGAGCCTGCACCTGTAACAGAGGAATCCGCACCCTATGAAGCCGGAATAATTGACACCGATACGGATGCAGAGATCAGCAGCATTGCGGTAAAAACATTTACCAGAACAGCCACTGTTGAAAATACCGGAAATGATTCAAAGACGGTGTTCCTGATCGGACTGATGATATTTTCACTTATAGGTATGATAGCGACCTTAGCACTGATAGCCTTTATGAGATCAAGAGGGATATTTGCACCGTCATTCCTGAGATTTGAGCCTAAAGGCAGATGAATAAATAATAATTCTCTATGAGAATAATGACGGGTTGTGACGGGTTTACTATACCCTTTTATATAAAAAAGAAAGAGAATAAAATATATATAATATATATATGACCCGTCATACCCGTCATAGAGCATAAAATTCACAACAAAGGAAAATAAAAGGAGAAGAATATGGATCACGCAAAACAGCTTTCTGAGGAATTCAACATAAGAGAGGACTATGCAGGCAACATAATAAGCCTGCTTGA
>DBWG01000123.1:11753-40468 GCA_002308635.1 Ruminococcaceae bacterium UBA1244
GCCTTGACAAGCGCCGTGAAGAGGTCTATAACCTGATAGACGCTCTCGGTATGATGACAGACGAAATAAACAGCGCTCTCAACGGGGCAAAAATGCTCTCCGAGATAGAGGACATCTACCGCCCGTACAAGCCCAAGCGCAAAACAAGGGCTTTCGTCGCAAAGGAAAAGGGACTTGCTCCCCTTGCAGACCTTATTTTTGAACAGGGAAATACAGACCCCATGTCCGAAGCAGAAAAATACATAGATGAAGAAAAGGGCGTTAATACTGCTGATGAAGCCATCGCCGGAGCTATGGATATAATCGCTGAAAATGTCTCCGACAACGCAGAGATCAGAAAGCGCCTTAAAAATATAATACGTCTGAATGCCAGCCTGCGCTCAAAAGCCGCCGACCCCGAAAAGGAAAGCGTCTATTCACAGTATTACGATCACATTGAGCCTGTCAAGAATGCCGCAGGACACAGAGTACTTGCAATGGACAGAGGCGAGCGTGAGGGCTTTTTGAAGGTGGGTATAGAAATAGATCCGGCAAAGTGCCTTACTATCATAGAGCGCCTTCTTGTCAAGGCTCAGAACCAATGCTCGGAGCTTGTAAAGGCAGCCTGCGAGGATGCGTATTCAAGACTGATATTCCCGTCTGTAGAGAGGGAAATACGTTCGGAAATGACAGATGCCGCCGATGAACAGGCAATAAAGCTTTTTGCGGTGAACCTGCGCCAGCTCCTTATGCAGCCGCCTGTAAAGGGCTATAATGCCATAGGACTTGATCCGGGCTACAGGACGGGCTGTAAGCTTGCCGTAGTCGATGCAACGGGCAGGGTACTCGATACTGCCGTTATCTATCCCACACACAGCGCCGCTCAGATAGAAAAATCAAAACAGACCCTCAAAAGCATGATAAAGAAACACAATGTCGGCATTATCGCCATCGGCAACGGCACTGCTTCAAAAGAGACCGAAATGTTCACAGCCGAATGTATCGGAGAGATAGATCAGAAGGTATCATATATGGTAGTCAGCGAAGCGGGTGCGTCCGTATATTCCGCTTCAAAGCTTGCGGCGGCGGAAATGCCGGAGCTTGACCTGACGCTCAGGAGCGCTGTTTCCATCGCAAGAAGATTGCAGGATCCTCTTGCCGAGCTTGTAAAGATAGAACCAAAGGCTATCGGAGTTGGACAGTATCAGCATGATATGCCGCAAAAACGTCTCAGCGAGGCTCTTGACGGCGTTGTTGAGGACTGCGTAAACAGTGTAGGCGCTGACCTTAATACAGCGTCTCCGGCTCTGCTTTCGAGAGTGTCCGGCATTACATCCACGGTATCAAAGAACATCGTTGCATACAGAGAGGAAAACGGCGCATTTACTTCCCGTGCCGAGCTGAAAAAAGTTCCGAAGCTCGGACCGAAGGCATTTGAACAGTGTGCGGGATTCCTGAGAGTTCCCGAAAGCAGGAATCCTCTTGACAATACGGCGGTGCATCCCGAATCATACGATTCCGCAAAGAAGCTTCTTGCACTTTGCGGCTATGACGTAAAGGACGTTAAGAACGGCGGTGTCGAGGGTCTCCGCAGACGTGTTGAAGCCATCGGAACGGCAAATGCCGCAGAACAGATCGGAACAGGCGTTCCGACGCTTACTGATATGATAAACGAACTTACAAAGCCGGGAAGAGACCCCCGTGACGAGCTTCCGCCGCCGCTTCTCAGGACGGACGTTCTTGACATAAAGGATCTCAAACCGGGCATGGAGCTTAAAGGAACGGTAAGAAACGTTATAGACTTTGGTGCGTTTATAGATATCGGCGTTCATCAGGACGGTCTTGTCCATGTTTCGCAGATAAGCGAAAAGCGTGTTAAGCATCCGTCAGACGTTCTTAAAGTCGGTGACGTTGTCAATGTAAAGGTGCTGTCGGTAGACACCGAAAAGGGAAGGATATCCCTTACAATGAAGGGTATATAATAAAAGGAATTTGAAGATATGAAAAAATATGATATTGCGCTGTTTGACCTTGACGGTACGCTCAGTGAGTCCGGTGAGGGAATATTATTCTGTGTGAGAAGAATATTCGAGGAGACCGGCAGACCATTGCCGGAACAGAAAATACTCGACACATTCATAGGCCCGCCGATGTATGACAGCCTGAGACGCTGCGGTTTCAGCCATGAGGATGCCGAAAACGGAGTGGATATTTATAAGAGAAATTTCCTCGAAAAGGGAATATATATGCAGAAGGTCTATGAAGGTGTCATTCCTTTGCTGAAAAAACTGAAAGATGCCGGAGTTCGGCTCGGAGTTGCGACTACAAAGTATTATCCCTTTGCCGAGAGGATAATCAAAATGCTTGGTCTGGATGAGTATTTTGATTTTGTCGGCGGCGCTACTGCGGATACCGAGCGCAGGACGAAATCAAAGGTCATAAACTATACTCTTGAAATGATGGGCGCAGCGGACGGCGGCAGGACGGTTATGATCGGCGACACAAAATATGACGCAGAGGGTGCGGCGCTGTCGGGTGTTGATTTTATCGGCTGTCTTTTCGGCTACGGCACAAGGCAGGAGATGGAAGCGTATTTTAAAAATGCGGTTTTTGCACAAAGCCCGCAGGAAATTTACGGTCTTATTATTGACGCTGAATAATACCCGCCCAAAACGGCAACAATAATGATATCCCGACTGAAAGGAGATATCATCAATGGAAAACATCAACAGAAGCATACAGTGCAGTGTTGAGGAATGTATCCACCACTGCAGGAACTGCGACTATTGTTCACTTGATAAGATACGTGTCGGCAAGCACGAAAAATCCCCGTCTGAGGAACAGTGTACTGACTGCCGCTCGTTCACTGCAAAATATTCCTACTGACAAAAAGGTCATGCCCCGAAAATACGGAGCATGACCGATTTTTTTGCAGCTAAAGTTTGGCTGTTCACAAGAGAGTTTCTGCGTTTTAAGTCGGGAGCGCAGGCTCTGCGCTTATGAAAAATTCGGGTTGATGAGCCTTCCGACAAGATCTGCAAGAAGTATCACCCCGCCTATCATCGCAATGAAAACGATTATCGACAGGAGCTTTATCCAGAAGCTCTTTCGGGGAGAAAGCTCCTCTTCGGTGTTTTTGCGGGCTTCCTTCATTTTTGTTTCGTCCTCTTCGCTGAGTTCATCGGCTTCGTTCAGAGCGCCGATACCGATGAGCAGGTCGGAAGCTTCGGTGTAAAAGCTCAGCGGCACCATAATATCGCAGTTTTCCATCGGTGCGGAATTGAGTATCTGGATGCCGGCATCATGTCTGCTCTCCTGAACGGTAAAGGGTATCTCGGCTTCGGTGAGTGCGGCTTTTATGCGTTCAAGCTCAAAGCCGTTTGCGGTGACTATGTGGACGGGTGAATAGTGGTTCGGGTCGGTTATGAGTTTCCTTCCGCAGAAACGGCAGGTGTCATTGTCTTCACGGATATCTATTTTTTTGCATCTCGTACAGTATTTCATGTGGTTTCCTCTCTTTCCGGCAGTGTCTGTTTATTATAACCTTACTGCCGGATTTTGTCAAATCAGAGTCTTTGAAAAATACATTATAATGTTAGAAACGGAGCGGAAAAATATTAAATAAAAAAGATTTGTAATAAATTTGTAACTAAATTCTCTGGTTTATTGCACAAATCCAAACTGGTCTGAATGTACAATACTGACAATGAATTGGCAGATATTTCTCTTTTAGAAATATGAAGTCACAAAATATTCGTGATTATCACTAAAAACAGCAGTTTTTGTAAAATAAAAAAATAAATAACGTTATTTTCTTCTTGATTTTTTGGAGGGTTTGTAATATAATCATTACAGGTAAAGCCCGTGAGGGGCTTTATGACATATTTTTTAGGAGGAAGATTTTTTATGCAGACAAAGAAAATTCTTGGCGTAGCTCTTTGCGCAGCTCTCATTACTTCAATGGCAGCTATAGCTACAACATCTGTTGCTGCTGCTGATTTCGTTGCTTCAGAGCATACTTTCGGCGTTATCGGTGCTTTTGCATCAAGCAACTGGGGCACTGACGTTGCTATGACAGATGCTGACGGCGACGGCGTTTATGAAGCTACCGTAACAGATGCAGGCTCTTATGAGTTCAAGGTTCGTGCAGACGGCGCTTGGGACTGGAGCTGGGGTACTTATGAGGAAGAGTATGACAGAACTCAGAACAGCCAGACAAACTGCAGCGTAACAGTTGCAGAGGGTCAGAAGCTCATTGTTAAGCTCGACACAACAAAGGTTGACGACGCTGCTAAGGCTAACGCTGATTCTGCTGTTAACGCTGACGACTTTGACTTTGCAGAGGAAGGCTTTACATATTGGCCTGTAACTTTCGAGGTTGTTGACGCAGCTGATGCAGAACAGTACAAGCCCTTCGAAACTCTCGGCGTTATCGGTGCTTTCGCATCCAGCGGCTGGACAACAGACGTTGCTATGACAGATGCTGACGGCGACGGCATTTATGAGGCTACTGTAACAGATGCAGGCTCATACGAGTTCAAGGTTCGTGCAGACGGTTCTTGGGACTACAGCTGGGGCGTTTATGAAGATGAATATGACAGAACTCAGAACAGCCAGACAAACTGCAGCGTAACAGTTGCAGAGGGTCAGAAGCTCGTTGTTAAGCTCGACACAACAAAGGTTGACGACGCTGCTAAGGCTAACGCTGATTCTGCTGTTAATGCTGACGACTTTGACTTCGCTGAGGAAGGCTACAACTATTGGCCTGTAACCTTCGAGGTTGTAAAGGCTGAGGAAGAGTCTTCTGAGGAAGAGTCTTCTCAGGAAGAGTCTTCTGAGGAAGAGTCCTCTAAGGAAGAAGAATCCTCACAGGAAGAGCAGAAGGTTACTGTTCTTACAGACTATGTATACTTCGACAACAGCGAAACAAAGTGGGAAGAAGTTTATGCTTACTGGTGGGAGAGCAGCTACGGCAGAACATACGACCTCGAAGACAATGACTTCGGCTGGATCGTAGAGCTTGACGAAGACGGCAACCCCAAGACTTCTGTAAACGCTGAAACAGGCGAGACAGTTGTTAACCATGTTCCGCTCACATTCCCGGGCACAAAGATGACTCAGATCCCCGGCACAGATGTATGGCAGGTAAGAATCCCCTTCGGCGCTCAGAAGATCATCTTCAACAGCGGTAAGTCTGACTATCAGGTTAAGGTTCTGAAGGAGAAGGGCTACCAGACAGCTGACCTTTCATTTGATGCTACTGCTAACGCTGGTCAGATCTATGTTGTAGACGCAGTTCCCACAACAGAGAATCCTGACGACAGAAAAGCTAACCCGAAGCCTGGCATGGGCGTTGAAAAGACAAAGTACAGATATGAGAGAGGCGAGTGGAAGGATTACACCGGCGAATTCGTACCTGAGGTTCTTAAGAGCGAGGAGAGCAAGGACGAAAGCAGCTCAACTGAAGAGTCCTCTAAGCCCACAAGCGTTGTAACACCCGACACAAGCAAGGTTAATCCCGACGGCGGCGACAATGTTAAGACCGGTGACGCAACAATGCCTGTAGCAGTTGCAGCAGTTGCAGTTGCAGCTCTTGGTGTAGTTGTATTCGCAGCTAAGAAAAAATCTGATGAGGAATAATCATTCCTTTGATTGAGTTTCCTGAATAATATAGGCTCCCACAGAATTTCTGTGGGAGCTTTTTTGTGCGCATATATGTTCCGGGACATAAAAATATCCCTGCGGAAATCTCTCCGCAGGGAATAGTTTTATTTTACTAAGGAGACCTTATAGCCGTCCTTTGTCATCAGCTTGAGGATACCGTCATCGCCGTAATAATGAGCCGCACCGACAAGAACAAATACTTTTTCGCCGTTGTCGATATAGCTTTCGGCTTTTTTAGCCATGCCGATATTTCTTTGCGTCAGCATCTTGTCATTGTATTCCTTATTGTATTTTTCGGTTTCTTCATCAGTATTGCTGCTTGATTTTTCAAGGTTCTCCGCTAAGAGAAGTGCTACGTCAATGGTGCCTTTTTTCCAGTATTCATAAAGCTGTTTGGTGGATTCTCTTTTGGCTTCGATCGCTCCCGGTTTCAGATAGTTTTTCAGGATCATCTCGTTGAGTCCGTCAGAAAAGCTTGTCAGCATATCAATCTGATAATTAAGGCTCTCGATCTCATAGACATCCTTGTTTTCTTTTTTTGCCCTTTCGAGTAAGACCATATCAACACCGTTTTGGGAAGTAAGCCCGGAGTCCTGGAGCGTCAGGTTTGTCAGCAGCGTCTGCCAGAAATACGGTACATAATAGTCATAGAGAGGACTGTAGGAATTATACTGATTCAGCAGATCAACAATACCGTCGTAGGTCTCTTTTGAGATATGGTCTTTTATGGTCGTTCCGTCGACATACATTAATTTGTATACAAGCTCCATCATTTTTGAGGTATCGTTCATAACGTCTTCGACATCGGCTTCAACTGCCAGAGCGTCCGAATAGTTGAAGGCTTCGTCAACGTAATCGGGCATATACTTTGTTGCTTCATCTCCGAAATGTATCGAACCCATCATATAGATGTAGTTGCCGTCGGAATTTTCAGCCTTCCAGACTGCCGGAGTTATGCCGCTGCTTTCGGACTTTGAGGTCTCGGTGCTGCTTTCGGCAGTTTTTGAAGCTTCGGCGCTGCTCTCATCAGTTACCGAGCTGACAGCGCTGCTTTCTTCGGGTTTGGGTTCTTCGCTGACCGGTTCAGAGGGCAGAGACTGAGTTTCTGACTGCGAGATCACGGCAGTTCCGGCGGAGCTTTCTGAGCTGTATGAATCATTTTCACCGCAGCCCGTAACAAAAGGAAATGTCAGTGTCAATGCGGCGAGGAGTGTACAGATAAATGACCTTTTTTTCATTGTATCAGTCCTTTCTTTATAGGTGGTCTTGTTAAGTTTTTGAGAGGACAGGCTCAAAAAGATACAAAAATAAAGGCGTCATCGATTGATGCGCCTTTACTTTCGGTCAAAAGCTGATTCTAATTACTTAGAAGCTTTCTTCATCTTTGTAGCAGCAACGACAGTACCGAGAGCAGCAACGCCGGTAGTAGCAAGAACAGCAACAGCTACTGTGTTGTTGTCACCTGTCTTAGGCGGGTTGTCATCAGTTGTCGGTGAATTGCCAAGTGTAGCAGCACTTGCAGAAGTGGAGATAGCAAGAGCAGCAACAATTGTTGTGAGGGCTACAAAGAAAGTTTTCTTGAGTTTCATGATAGAACATCCTCCTTAATTAATTGCAAGTCTTCTTGCAATGTAATAATTATAGCATATTGTAATACATAAGTCAATCGGCTTTAGGGAAATTTTTTTAGAAATAGATGGAAGTTGCTCCGAAAACATTGTACAATCTACACAACCATTTTATAATAAAAACATGAAAAAAATACGAGAATTACAAACGCACTCAGTGAAATATCATTATTATGAAAAAAACTTTGGCGTATCAAAGACGCATTATGTCACTCAGGTGCATTTTCTGCACGGATGACAGCCTCTGCAAACAGCAGATCCGAAGGATAGGTCATCTTTATATTTGTCATTTCGCCCATAACAAGACCGACAGTCATCCCTTTTTGTATGCACAGACTGCAAAGGTCGGTTGCAGCAGATCTTTCGGCTTTGTCAAGGCTTCCGAACAGTTCAAGGAATGTGCCTATGCGTATTGTCTGAGGTGTCTGGATACGTCTTAGTGTGCTTCTGTCAGGGAATCCGTCTGCGGTGGTACCGTTGGTTGTTTCTGCGACGGTGTCTGTTTCAGGGACAGCGGCGGTGCTGACGGGATATTTTTCCATAGAAGCGATACAGTCGTCGATCATGCGCCCGCTCACAAACGGACGTACAGAATCATGTGTGAGTATGATGGAATCGCTGCCGCACTTTAAAACGCCGGATGCAAAGAGTACCATTTTTTCAAGAGTTTCATTGCGGTCGGCTCCTCCGGGAGTCAGATAGACGGGCATACCGCTGAAATATTTTTCGATAAGCTGTCCTGCGTATCCTTCCCATGCAGGATTTATGCCGATGACAACGGCATCTACCGACCGGTGCTGCAAAAAGCATTTCACTGTCCGGATGAGTATAGGTTCGCCAGAAAGCTCAATAAATTGTTTCGGCATATCGCCGCCCATTCTGGAGCCTGAACCGCCTGCGACTATCCCTGCGAGTATCATTCTGTTTCACCCCGATCTTTTACGGTCTCAGAGATACGTTCACTGTTTTCTTTTCTTTTGTTGAATCTTCTGTAGGAGATGGAGAACAGTACAATAATAAGGACGATAACTGAAAGCTCTATTGTTATTATCATCCAGCTTCCTGTATTTTTTTCGGGTGCATTGACCTTTACAAGGCAGTATTTTTCAAATCTGCCGTCAGACGACTTGAAGATGACAGTTGTATTTCCTTCTGAGACGGCGGTTATCCTGCCGTCGGAATCAACAACAGCAACATCCTCGTCAGTTGATCTTCCGATCATTTTCGGGACTGCGGCATCTTCGGGATGCACCCTGAATACCACATCATAGGAGCTTCCGACATTAAGTTCAATGCTGCCTTTTGCAAGATAGACCTCGTTGACGGATGCAGTGCCGGTGTTTTCGTTCTGGAAGAGACATACGATATCCTTGCCGTTGATGATACAGGTGACATCCATGTGATTCGACCCGACATAAAGCTGGCCTGCTGCGGCGGGTTCCTTGTCATTTTCGCTTTTGTAGACGCTTATGTTGTAGCTGCCCTGTGAAATACTGTCAAAGGAAAACTTTCCTTCCGTATCGGTTTTTGATTCGACAGTATCATTTGCGTTTTTGATAACAACGATCATGTTTGATTTTTTATCTCCGGCAATTGTAAAGAGAGAGCCGCTGACGGATGCTTCAAATCCCGTCCTTCCTTTTTTTGAGAGGACTCTTACACTGCACATCGCATAGACAGCCGCACTTGAAGATTCGGCTGTGATGACGGTTGTTCCTGAGTGGACGGCACGGATATTTCCGTTTTCGTCTATCTTTGCGACAGATTCATCAGAGCTGAAATAGTGCAGTCTCAGATCAGGCGCATCTTCGGGAAGTACCTTTGCATTAAGCGTCTGGGAGCCTCCTTCGGTCAGTGTGATGAAGGACTTTTCAAGCACGACCTTTTCGGGAGATGTTCCGCCTTTGACAGTCACTGTGCAGAACGCCTGATTTCCGTTTGGATCGGCAGCAGTAATTGTCGAGATACCTGTTGAAACAGCCTTTACAATGCCGTTATCATCCACTGAAACTATCTCAGGGTCAGAAGAAGTGAAAAATTCCACAGCCGCACCCGACTTCATTTTAAGCTGATATTCCTGTCCGGCATAAAGAGTAACACCGTCCCTTGAAAAATCTATGACATCTCCGACAGAGAAACCATTCAGGCTGAATGTACATATCAATATCAGTGCTGCTGTAAAAAAGCTGATGATTTGTCGTTTCATTTAGAATACTCCTTCCGGGCGGCAGTTTTAGCCGCCGGTTTTTGTCTGGTAATAACTGACAGCAGTTTTGGACGGACGCTTTGAATATAGTATTTTTCATCAAGATGGCTGCCGCTTTTGAGAGCGCTGTGAAGGTTTTTGTTATCCGACACCTCAGCCATTGCTTTTGCGGCTCCTTCTGCCCCGTGAGCATCAATCCGGAAAAGCATACCGCAGTTTTTATCAATAAGGTCTCTGTGTCCCTTGATGTCGGACGCTATGACAGGCAGACCGCAGTACAGAGCTTCAAGTACATTGAAGGGCAGACCCTCCATCTTTGAAGCGGACAGAAGCACATCAGAACTGCGGTAAAGTATATTCATATCGGTGCGGTGACCAAGAAAACGGATGTTCCTGTCAAGCTCCAGCTTTTGTACGAGCATTTTCAGCTCGTTTTTACTTCCGCCATTGCCTGCAAGCAGCAGCAGCGAATCAGGATGCCGTCTGTGGAAAATATCAAAGGCTTCGATAAGAAGCGCCTGATTTTTTCTGCCGGACAGTTCGCCGCAGCAGAGGAACATCATTGTATCGTCGGACGCTCCGAATGACATCCTGCATTTTTTTCGCTCATCTTCGGATACCGGCGGGAATTTTTCTGTATCAAGTCCCATGCCGTCGGTGAAAAATATTCTTTTCCCGAGACGGAAGCGGAGCGCAAGGATAAGATCCTCACGGTTCATGACAACAAGTTTGTCTGTAACTCCTGCACAGAGCCGTTCTATCGTGCGGTATATCTGAGAACGGGCGTTCATGCCTTTGTCGAACATATAGCCGTGAGATATATGCACACATTCGGGACGGCTTTTTCCGAGCATAGCCGCAGCCGTTCTTGCGGCCGCTCCCGAAAGTGTGGAATTTGATATCACAATATCATAGTTGTTTTTGAGCATTATCTCTCTGAGCATTGATACTGTTCTGATGTTCTGTATGGATAGGGGATCTTTTACAAATCTCATATCATAGCATCTGTTTGTCAGCGGGTGAGGAACTGCGCCCTCTGCGGCGATGTCCACAGAATAGCCCTGCTGTCTGAGAGACTCTATGTATGGAATATGGAAATTCAGTATGTGCGACATCCTTGACGCACAGATCAGAACGCTTTTCAAATGAAACACCCCGTGGATATTATGTTTCGTTTTGTGTCTCGGTTTTTTTGGTATGCTGTTTGAGAGGAATGGACTTTATGAACTTCGCATAGCTGTGGCAGACCTCTGCTGCGGGACCATCCTCCATGATCTTTCCTTTTTCGAGCCAGACAGCTCTTTTGCAGAGCTTTTTGACCTGAGCGGTGCTGTGGGACACAAAAAGGAAGGTGGTGCCGCCGCTGAGCATCTGGGAAATTCTTTCCTCACATTTTTTCTTGAACCTTGCATCGCCGACAGAAAGTACCTCATCGGCAATGATTATGTCGGCATTGACGCAGGTGGCGACAGAAAAGCCCAGTCTTGCGAGCATACCGGATGAATAGTTCTTTACGGGAACGTCGATGAACTTTTCGAGTTCGGCGAATTCAACTATCTCATCAAATCTTGATTTGATATATTTTTTGGTATGGCCGTGCATAGTTCCGACGAGATAGATATTTTCTCTTGCGGAAAGTGAACGGTCAAAGCCGCCGCTTATCTCTATCAGAGGAGCAACAGAGCCTTCGACCCTGACAGAACCTCTTGCCGGCCGGATAATGCCGGAGATCGTTTTGAGAAGTGTAGACTTTCCGGATCCGTTCCTTCCGATAAGAGCAAGCGAGTCGCCTTTTCTGACCTGAAGATTAATGTTCCTGAGAGCCCAGAATTCCGTAAAGCCGACCTTTCCTTTTATCATGTTGATAAAATATTCCTTTACGCCGTCCTCACGGTTCTTGCTGAGGTTGAACATGACAGAAACGTCCTTTATGTCAATGCAAAGCTCCTCCTTTGGAATCTCTGCTTTGCGGACGGGCAGTGTGTTTGCCGTGATACCGGAGCCTTTTCGGAGGATAGCTTCATCCGCTGTATGTGCATGGATCCTTTCATAATTTTCAAGCGAAACGGCGGGCTGACGGTTTTTTTCGGCTGTTTTATCCTGAGACATAAAAACACCTCTTATATCTTAAATATAAAGGAAGAAACGGTCTTCTTTTTCCTTGAAGGTGACCGCACCGAGAGCAAGCATAAGGATAGTATAGCAGGTGCCGATTATGAGCATCCTTTCTGAGGGAAGAACACCATCGAGTGCAAGGTCACGGACGATGTGGATATAGATGTATATGGGGTTGAGATCCCACAAAAAGCGGAACTGTTCCGGAACGATCTCGATAGGATAGAAAATAGGCGTGATATAGAGCCATATACGGCGCATGACGTGATACAGATAGTTCAGGTCACGCAGGAACGTTCCGTATGAACACAGGAGCATGCCAAGTCCCAGTGTGAAGAGATATGCCATTATCAGAGGCAGCGGCAAAAGCAGCATATAGGGTGTCAGCGGAACTCCGATCACGAGACACAGTCCGAAATACGGCACCATCGAAAACAGCATTGTGATGAAGCATTGCGTGACGGATGAAATACAGAAAAAGTAGTTCGGTATCTTCATTTTTTTGATGAGCGAGGCATTGTTTATCATGCTGTTCATAGAGGTGTTTGATCCGTCAAACACAAATGCAAAGATGAGGTTGCCGCAGAACCAATAGGCAGGATAGTGCGGTATTGTTCTTTTGAAGAGGGTAGAAAAGATTATGGTTATTACCGCCATCATCAGCAGAGGACTGAGCATCGACCATGCAACACCCAAAACGGATTTGTAGTATTTTTTCTTGAAATCACGCTTTATAACTTCCTTCAGAAAAGGAAAATAATTCATGAACTCATAAAGACCCTTTTTCATCAGACCGCCCCTTTGTTTCAGTGTGGAGTTTGGAGTGTGGAGTAAAGAACATATTCCTAAAGTACCATAGCATTTCTATTATATCACCACCTCATGTCTTTGTCTATCATAATTTTTGCCAAAGAGGTTTTTTGCAGATGGAAATAAAAAAGGGATTGACTAAGGGATGACGATATATTAAAATATATATCATGGCGATTTATGTTTTGCGGAGAAAAATGATGTTTTCGGCTTTTTTCGCAGCCTTGGATCCGCTTCGGATGTCTGACTCAATGACAAGGAATAAGGCGGTGATGGTTATTGATAAAACAAAATCAGAATAAGCTCAATGCCCTGCACATTGTTATGGATATTACCATAAGCTCTCTCAGCTCACTCTATTCGTATGTCATAATGCGCTTTTTGTTTTATATTGATATTCTTCCCGCAACGAGCTATAGTCTCAGAATGGTGCTGTTTGTTCCCGCTGTTATAGCTTTGATACAGGTGTTCTGCAACCGGGCGTGTGACCTTTACCGTTCATACCGTTCCACAGCGTTCATCAGTGAGATACAAAATATCATAAAGTCAGGTGTTGCGGTCTATGTGATCCTTGCCATTGCTTCGGCTGTTTTTTTGGAAATAGAGCAGTTCCAGTTTGCACTGGTCTTTTATTTTGTCCTGTACTGTATGCTTGCGATACTGTATCGTTTTCTTCTGAGGAGCTTTTTGCGTTTTGTCAGAAAGAAGGGCTATAACAAAAAATACCTTGTACTTATCGGCATAAACAACTGCACCGAAAACTTTATCAGAAAGATAGAGTCTTCGCCTGATCTCGGTTATGAGATCGCCGGATATTTTGACAACGCACCCCATTCACAGATCGGGATCCCCTATCTCGGAAACTTCAAAAAAGTATCAAAATATTTTAATGCAAGTCTTCCGGATGAAGCACTGATAATGCTGTCGGACAAGTCACAGCCCTATATGGAGCATCTTATTTCGATATGTGAGCGCTGGGGAGTAAAGTTTTCGATAATCCCGAATATGTTTTCGAGCTTTTCGTCAAGAATATACATCTCAAGCTTTGACGGCATACCGGTAATGAGCATGAGGATGGTGCCGCTTGACAAGTCGCTGAACAAGTTCATAAAAAGAACGTTTGATATTGTTGTTTCGGTGCTGATGCTTGTTATCCTTTCTCCGCTCATGCTTGTTACGGCAGTGATAATAAAGCTCACGTCTCCCGGAAAGGTCATCTTCAAGCAAAAAAGAGTGGGTCTCAGCCAAAGACCCTTTACTATGTATAAATTCCGGTCAATGAGGACGGATACCGAAGGAGATATTTCCGGAACAGAAAAAAACGATCCCCGCTGTACAAAATTCGGTCTGTTTATCAGAAGGTTCAGCATAGACGAGCTGCCGCAGCTCATCAATGTCATAAAAGGAGATATGAGCCTTGTCGGTCCCAGACCGGAGATACCATATTATGTAAAGGAATACCGCAAGTCTGTTCCGCTCTATATGGTCAAGCATTATGTAAAACCCGGCATAACAGGCTGGGCGCAGGTGAACGACCTGAGAGGAAACGACACATCCATCGAACAGAGGATAAAATATGACATATATTATATCGAACACTGGTCGGTGACGTTTGATATAAGGATACTGTTAAGAACGCTGATAAAAGCGGTATTTTCAAAGAATGCCCGCTAACTAAGAAATGACAGGAGATGTTGCATTTGCTATTTTATTCAATAAATAATGCGGTTCTGCTTTTGTGGTCAGCATTGTTTTGTTTCAGAAAACCGTCAAAGTCGAAAAATATGATGTTCCTGCTGTTTGCCTTCGGTCAGATGTTCATTCTGATGGCATTCAGATACGGCATAGGCTTTGACTACAAGCAGTATGCCAACGGATTTATCGTTATGAAGGAGACAGGCTTCGATGAACTGTCCTATAAGGACTGGGAAATAGGCTTTGTCATACTTACAAAGCTGTTCGGGCTTATTCCGGGAATGGACTATCAGTGGTTCATAATCATCCTTGCACTTTTAGCCGTCATTCCGTCGGCAATATTCATCTACAAAAACTCCGAGATGGTGTGGGTATCAACGATACTGTATGTCAACCTGTTCATGTTCTTCATGTCGATGAACTTCCTGCGCCAGATGATAGCGGTGTCGTTTGTCCTGCTGGCATGGCACTTCATGAAGAGAAAAAAGTTTATAATCTATGCACTGATAATAATTTTTGCTTCACTTTTCCACCAGACGGTGCTTGTGATGCTGCCGGTCTATTTCCTCGTAAAGATGAAGCCGGGCATCAAGGAACTGCTGACCTACGGATTTATCCTTCTGTGGTTCTATGCAGCTTCAACTAACCTTATTGAGCTTATTACCAGCTTCTACCATGAGGAATACAGCCAGACGGAATTCATCACTGAGGGCGTTTCCTTTATCTATGCACTGACCCCGCTGTTCATCACGGTCACGGCGTTCATCCTTGCAAAAACAGGAACGATAGACCTGACTAACGAAAACAAATACATCATCAACCTTTCGTTTATATGTTCGCTGCTGATGCTCACGATGTCAAAGCACAGTATCATAGAGCGTCTTTCATATTATTTTATAATGTTTATGGTGCTGCTTGTGCCGGTAATATGCAAGTCCCTCAAAACAAAGGGAATAAGCTATACAACGTCGGACGACAAGGTGATAGACCTTACATCGGCAAAAAGCCGGACGCTTCTTTCGGTCGGATTTCTCGTTATCGTACTGCTGATGTCCTATATGCACTTCTATTACGGACTTGCGGAAAATGCTCACGGCGCAGCAAATTACCAGAGCTGGCTTGACATATTTTAAGCCGGTGCGGTATGTTTTTCCCCTGTTTTTTGAATTTGCCCTCGAAATTTTGGATAATATTTGTTGTCGAAATCAACAAAAAGCAATAACGCTTTTTGTAAAGCTTGTAGGATGAACAGAAAATGTTGCACATATATTGACTTGTTTTTTTAGATGTGTTATTATTCTAAAGGCTTCGACAGTAATATGTCCTTGTATTTACGGGAGGTATTTGATATGAATATAAAAAAATTTCTGATAGTTATTTCCTCAGCAGCAGTTATGACATTTTCCATGGCGGCAACAACAGTATTTGCAGCCGATGACGATACACTTCCTGAGGGCGCACAGACCAACGCATTTGCAGATGCTGACAGCATCAAGGGTGCAAAGACCTGGGACAACAGTCTCAACGCAGCAGCCGGATATGCTTTTGTCGGCGCAGCGGCACTCGGAACAGTAGTTGCTGCTTCAAAGATCCGCAAAAAAGACGCTTCGGCCGATACTGACAGCGACAACAAGTAATCATCAGATAGAACAAAGGACACTGCCAAGCGGCGGTGTCTTTTTCTTTTTGCGGAGTTTTTTCAGGCAGAATATTATCGTTGTGCCTTGAAGCTCATTATGATATAATATTATGTAAAGCTAAAGTATGCAGGGCGCACAGCCCTGAAATTGCAGAAAGGATGAGCGGATATGGAGATACTGGCTCCGGCAGGAGGATTCGATACGATAGTGCCGGCAGTGAGAGCGGGAGCGGATGCTGTCTATCTTGGGGCAAAGGAGCTGAGCGCAAGAGCAGGGGCAAAGAATTTCAGCGATCAGGAGCTTAAAGATGCTGTCGGATACTGCCGTGCAAGAGGAGTGAAGGTCTATCTTGCCTGTAATACGCTTGTGCGTGACGATGAACTGAAAAAGGCTCTGAAAATAATAGAATATGCGTGCAGCATACCGGTGGATGCAGTAATAATACAGGATATCGGACTGATATCGCTTGTCAGGGAGGCAGCTCCCGGAATGAGGCTCCATGCTTCAACTCAGATGTCTGTCCATACGCTTAAAGGAGTTGAACTGCTTGCGGATATGGGATTTAAGAGAGTGGTGCTGTCAAGGGAACTGAGCAGGGACGAGATCGCTGAGATCGCAGAAAAAAGCCCGATAGAGCTTGAAGTTTTTGTACACGGGGCATTGTGTATGAGTGTTTCGGGTCAGTGCTATTTCAGTGCTGTGCTTGGCGGCAGGAGCGGCAACAGAGGTGCCTGCGCACAGCCGTGCAGACTGCCGTTTTATGTTGACGGCGGGACGGGACACGACCTGAGCCTTAAAGACAATTCCATAATACAAAATCTCAGAGAGCTTGAAAGATCGGGCGTGGCTTCGGCAAAGATCGAGGGCAGGATGAAGCGTCCGGAATATGTCGCCGCCGCAGTCGCTGCCTGCCGTCAGAGCCTTGATACGGGAAAGACAGAACCGGAGCTGATGCAGAAGCTTGAAGCGGTGTTCTCCCGTTCCGGATTTACTGACGGCTATTACAAAGGAAAGCTTGGAGCGGATATGTTCGGCATACGCTCAAAGGATGATGTCATGTCTGCGACCGGCAAGGTCTTTAATTCCATCCATGCCTATTATAAGGATGAAAGACAGTCCGTTCCGGTAAACGCTGAACTGACCGTCAAAAAGGACAGACCCTCGGTTCTTACCGTGAGCGACAGCGAAGGAAGGAACGTTACGGTCAGCGGTGCGGTTCCGGAAGCAGCCCTGAACGTTGGATTGAACAAGGAAAAAAGCGAGTCTTATATCCGCAAGACCGGCGGAACACCGTTCCGGCTCGATGGATTCTGCGCTGATATAGATGACGGACTGGCACTGCCTGCGCTTGAAATGAATTCTCTTCGCAGACGTGCCCTTGAAGAACTGTTGGAGAAGCGGACATCCAAAGATCCGGTGAAGTTTTCCGATATCGTTCTTCCTGAGACGGGTATCCGTCCGAAAAAGCCGCCGAAAAATATCCGTGCAAGATTCACTGACGGCAATGTTCCGGATGAATTTCTTGACTGCGAACTGATATATGTACCGATGTTCCTTAGAGATGAAGAGTATGAGTCGCTCATGGACAGAGGATTTGCTGTAGCGCCTGAAATACCGAGAGGAATGTTCGGCATGGAAAGGAAGATCGCAGACCGTCTGGAACGGCTCAAAAAGCTTGGCATAAGTGAGGTACTGTGTTCAAATTTGGGTGCTGTCGAGCTTGCAAGGGAGCTGGAGCTTGACATACACGGCGGGTTCGGGCTTAACCTCACAAATACGGCTTCGATAGAATGGGCTGAGAGCATGGGATTTCTTGATGCTGAGATATCGTTTGAGCTTACTCTTGAACAGATATCAAGGCTTGGAGGAAGGCTGCCTCTGGGTATCGTCAGTGGAGGAAGGCTTCCGCTGATGCTAACAAGGAACTGTCCGGCGGATAATTCGCCGTCAGGCCGGAAGAGTATGGTCCTCAAGGACAGGAAGGGCATGGAGTTTCCGCTTCAGGAATACGGCTCTTGCACAGAAGTGCTCAATAGCGTACCGCTTGAATTGTCCGACAGGAAACGTGAAATTTTGGGTGTTGAATTTGAGGTTTTGAGATTCAGTGTTGAAAACTTGGTTGAAAAGGTGGAAAGTCTACAGGTTTTCAACAGTCAGAAACCCCGTAAAACAGCCTTTACCCGCGGATTATACTACCGTGGTGTTGAATAGTGAGTTTTGTGGAATATCAATGTTGAAAATGTTGATAACGATGCCGGAAGTAAAGCGGGCTTGGTTTATTATTCTGCGGCGGAATTCAGAACGCAGAAATGTGACCTGTCCGGTTGAATAATACTGACATAAAAAGGAGAATGAAAAAATGAACAGCAGTATCGTAAAGGTAAAGAAGCTTAAAGAAAACGCAGTGGTGCCGAAAAGGGCAACAGAGGGTTCGGCAGGTGCAGACCTCTATGCCTGCATAGATGAACCGGTAGAGCTTTTGCCGGGACAGCTTGCAAAGATACCGACGGGTATCGCCATTGAACTTGCGGATAAGGGTCTTGCGGCATTCCTGTTTGCCAGAAGCGGGCTTGGAGTGAAACACGGCATTACGCTTTCAAACAGTGTGGGAGTCGTTGACAGCGACTACAGAGGAGAGATATGTGTCGGGCTGTGCAACGTTTCCGACAAGCCATACACTATACAGCCGATGGAGAGAGTTGCCCAGATGGTCATTATGCCTGTTATTTGTGCGGAATTTGTTGAAGCTGAGACGCTTGGCGAAACGGATCGGGGAGAAGGCGGTTTCGGTTCCAGCGGAAAACTCTGACATATCTATACAAACAGCCGAAAAATACGGTGAACTGCCGCCGGACTTTCGTGCAAATGCTAAAACCCATTATCCGACAATATTTTGTTGAGATGCCTTTCCCGAATATTTATAATTATGTTGTTGAAAGAAACAAAAACAAAGGGGTTCGGCAAAATGTTTTCAAAGGATATCGGAATAGATCTCGGTACCGCAAATACACTGGTCTACATAAAAAACAAGGGAATAGTCATCCGTGAACCGTCTGTTGCGGCTGTGGATGTCAGGTCTGACAGAGTTATTGCTGTGGGGCTTGAAGCAAAGGAAATGATCGGCAGAACTCCTGATACCATTGAGGCGGTAAGACCTCTCAAGGACGGCGTTATCGCTGATTTTGAGATCACCGCAGCGATGCTCAGCCGTTTTATCAGGATGGCTGTGAGGTCAGGGATAAGAAAGCCGAGAGTGGCAGTGTGCATACCGTCGGGATGTACGGGCGTTGAAAGAAAGGCAGTTGAGGATGCTGTCCGCCAGACGGGTGCAAAACAGATAAAGCTCATAGAAGAGCCTATGGCTGCGGCGATGGGAGCGGGTATAGCGGTCGAAGAGCCTGACGGGAATATGGTCGTTGATATCGGCGGAGGAACATCTGAGGTGGCAGTGATATCGCTTGACGATATCGTTACATCATGCTCCGTGAGAGTAGCGGGTGACAGGTTCGACAAGGCAATAATGGATCACATCAAGAAAAAATACAGCCTGCTTATCGGCGAGAGAACGGCTGAGGAAATAAAGCTGTGCATCGGTTCTGCTTATCCCTATGACGGTGAGGGCAGAGCAAGGATAAAGGGCAGAAACCTTATGAACGGTATGCCGGCTGAGGCGGTGATCTCTGCCGAGGAAGTAAGGGACGCTCTTGCAGGACCGCTTTCTGTCATAATCGAAGCCATAAAGACCACTCTTGAACGTTCACCGCCGGAGCTTTCGGCTGATATTTTTGAAAACGGCATCATGCTTACCGGAGGCGGTGCGCTTCTAAGGGGAATTGATACCCTTGTGGCGAAGGAAACGGGTATGCCTGTCCATACGGCTGAGGAACCGCTTGACTGTGTTGCGGCAGGTGCGGGGCTTTGTCTTGAACGTATGAGCCGTGAAAAAAAGCCGAAAAACCGAAGATGATATCAAAGGGCACGTATCTCTGTAAGGAGGTGCCCTTTTGTGTTCCGTTATTGAGAGGAGGATGATATGAAAGGGCTGATAAGAAAAAGAAGTCTCAGGGTGCTGGTCATTATACTATGCCTTTTGAGTATACTTTCCTTTGTTCCGGCAGGCGGAGGAAATGCCGGCAGTTTTCTTGCAAGCTTTGTCATCACTCCGGTACAGCGGCTTTCTGCCGGATGGACGGGATGTCATGCAGATACTGCGCCGTCTCAGAAAAGCATTGAGGAGCTTGAAGAAGAGATCGTGCGCCTGAACGATATGCTTGCGGATTATTACGGCATGAAGGCGGAAAACGAGGAGTTTCATAAATTCTACGGCATAAAAAAGGAAAACACTGATTTTTCAGTTGTGACAGCGTCAGTCATCGGACGTTCTCCCGACGAAAACTTTTATGGCTTTACGCTTGACAGAGGCAGTATGGACGGCGTGAAGGTAAACGATACGGTAATGACTGAAAAGGGACTTGTAGGATGGGTGTGTGAGACGGCTCCGGCATCATGTATCGTAAAGACGCTTCTTTCGCCGGACACACATATCGGAGCTGCTGTTAAGAGGACATCAGACAGCGGTATCATTACCGGCAGTGCATCTGTTTCGGATGACGGACTTACCTGTCTTGTAAATATCCCCGCTGAGAACCGGCTGGAAAAAGGCGATATCGCAGTTACTTCCGGTTATGGAGGGATATTCCCAAAAAACATAAAGATCGGCAAAGTGTCGTGCATATCTCTTGACGGGCTTACAGGAATGCCTTTTGCCGTGATAGAACCGTTTGAGGAACTGCGGACGGTGTCATCGGTATTGATAGTGACAGATTTTGACAAAAAGAGGTGAAAAAGCTGAGTAAATACTCTGCGCTGAGATATGCGGTCTATACTGTGGAAATTTTTTTGTGTCTTATGGTACAGTCAGCGCCGTATCTGCTTCCGGAAATATTCGGCGGAAGGGCAATTGTACTTTTATCCCTTGCGGTATCGTTTGCTGTCCTTGAAGATGATATTGCATCAATGGTGCTTGGGGCAGTGTGCGGACTGCTTGCGGACTGTTCAAACGGCGGAACGGCAGGTTTTTATTCATTTTCGCTTGTGACAGCGTGTTTTTTGGTGAGCGGTCTTTTCAGGGTGTATTTATTCAGGAGCCTGCTGACCGTTATGATGGTATCTCTGACTGTTGTACCGCTGATAATTTTTATGCATTTCATATTCTTTTATGCCGCCGCAGGATACGGTGACGTTTGGCAGTTTTTTGTAAGGCACTATATTTCAAGGATAGTTCTTACAACTCTGTTAGTGCCGGTGTTCTGCCGGCTGAACGGGATGTTGTTCAAAAATTTCCGTGAGGAAAAGGAGGGTGCGGCTTTGTTTTGGGAATAAAACCGATGAAGTCAAGATATGCGTTTCTGATGACAGTTGTGATCGTTATATCCTCGCTGTTTACGGCAAGGCTTGTCCGCTGGCAGGCATTGGAGCATGATATATACGATGATGCGGCGGGAAACGGTTCGGAATATACCGTCACATACGAAGCGGTTAGGGGAGAGATATTCGACAGGAACGGCGAACCGCTTGCGGCTGATCTCACAGGCTACAGGGTGGTGATGAACAGGCTGTTTATCGGAGAAGATGATCTGAACGGGATAATACTGCGGCTTGTTGAGCTGAGCGGAGAATGCGGTGAGAAATGGAATGATGAGCTTCCAATAGTAACCGACAGCGGCGGAGGATATCGTTTTACAGAAGGTGCGGATGATACGGATATGATTGCCGGAGAATATATCGCATGGTTGGCTGAAAAATACGGCTGTGCCGGCTATAGTGCCGAAGAACGAAGAAATATTATCGGTGTCCGCTATACTATGGAGAAAAAGTTGTTCGGCAGGACACGACCCTATGTTTTTGCAGAGGGTATCAGCGAAAAGTCAATGGCAGTGATATCGGAAAGGATGAGTGAAGTCAGGGGTGTGTCCGTTGAAGCCTTTGCGGTGAGAACTTATCTTAACGGCAGTGCGGCACCGCATATTGTGGGCGTGACAGGACTTATTTCTCAGGAGGAATATAACGGGCTTGCAGAAAATGGCTATTCCTACACCGATACCATCGGAAAGAGCGGCATAGAATCGGCTTTTGAGAGCGAACTCAGGGGTACTCCCGGAAAGTGCGTCTTCAAAGAGGACAGAAACGGCGATATTGAGATCGTAAGAACAGAGCCTGCCCGTCCGGGAAACTCGGTTTATCTGACGATAGATCTACGTCTTCAGCAGGCTGCACAAAAAGCACTGAAGGAAGCTGTGGAAGAAGCTAACGAATATGCAGCCATGGTTAATGACAAAAATATGGGGGCTGACTGTAACGGAGCGGCAGCCGTTGTGATCGATGTGAGGGATTTTTCGGTGCTTTGTGCGGCAAGCTGTCCGAGCTATGACCTTTCGGCATACTATGACGACTACGAAAAGCTTGCGGCAGATAAAGCTTCGCCGCTGTTTGACAGGGCTTTTGCCGGAGCGCTTGCGCCTGGTTCGACATTCAAGCCTCTCACAGCCTGCGCCGCTCTTGAAGAAAAAAAGATCACCGCACATACGTCTATAGAATGTAACGGAGTTTATACAAAGGACGGTATGGAGCTATGGTGCATGGGATATCACGGAGAACAGGAGCTTGACAGCGCAATGGCAGATTCGTGCAATGTGTTTTTTGCCGAGACAGGCAGGCTTGCCGGTATAGACGCTCTTGAAAAATATGCGAAGCGCTGCGGGCTGGGAGTAAAAACGGGTGTTGAGATATACGAAAGCGCAGGGACTCTTGCAGGTCCTGAGTTCAGCAGGCTCACGGGTTCGGAATGGTATCCTGGTCAGACTGCGGCTGCGGCGATAGGACAGTCCGACAGCCAGTTCACTCCTCTCCAGCTTGCGGCATACTGCGGAACGATAGCAAACGGCGGAAAGCGTCTCAAAACTCACGTTGTTGACCATATAGAAAAGTACAAGAGCGGTGTGACGACATACAGGAGCGAGCCGGAAACGGCTGATGATATGGGAGTGAGCGAAAAAAATCTTCAGGAAGTCAGGGAGGCGATGTATGCTGCTGCAAAAAGTTATTCACAATTGCAGGAGTATCCCATAGAGATCGCAGGAAAGACAGGCACGGCTGAAAACGGCGGTTCGGACCATGCAAATTTTATATGCTTTGCGCCTTATGACAAGCCGGAGATCGCAGTTGCAGTAATGGTAGAACACGGCGCAAAGAGCGGCATTGCGGTAAACGCCGCAAAGAAGATACTTGACGAATATTTTCATACAGAAAACAGCGAAGGATAAAAAATGCCCCTTTTCCGAAGCGGAGAAGGGGCTGAGTTATATATCACATTTTTGTTGTGGCGGTAGTGACAACGCTTTTTCCGGAGAAGATGTTGCAGTTTGCGCCGGTCTTGAGTATGAAAGTCGCATTGACGGCTCCGACGATCACGGGCTTGTTGAGTGCAAGTCCGACTATCGCCGCATGGGAATTTATTCCGTCTGCTTCGGTGATGATGCCTGCTGCTTTTTTCATTATCGGGAGAAGGTCGTTGTTTGTTTCGTGGATGACAAGTATTTCGCCTTCTGAGAAACCTTCAAGGGCTTCCTTATCGCTGTGAGCGACAAAAAGATGTCCGTGAGCGGAGAGGTCGTTGACGATAGTTTGTCCGCTGCAAAGGATATTTCCGACGAGGTGTACCTTCATAAGGTTAGTTGTTCCCGAAACGCCGAGAGGAACTCCGGCGGTAAGAACAACGAGGTCGCCGTTATTGAGCAGCTTCTTGTTCTGTGCAACGGTTATGACGTGATCTATGAGTTCATCGGTGTTGTCCTTTTCTTCTATCATTATCGGAACAACGCCCCATGACATATTTGTCTGGCGACATACCCTTTCGCTCGGAGTGCCGCTGATTATCGGACAGGCGGGACGGTACTTTGAAAGCATACGTGATGTCTTTCCGGACTTTGAAACGGTGATTATTGCAGATGCGCCGAGGTCATGGGCAGTTGTGCAGGCTGCGTGTGAGATAGCTGAGGTAACATCAGGACGCTCATTTATGTCAAGGTGATTGAAGCGGTCTATGTAGTTTATGTGGCTTTCGGTTATCTCTGCGATATTTGCCATGGTTTTTACTGCCTCAACAGGGAATGATCCTGCGGCGGTCTCTCCTGAAAGCATGATAACGCTTGTGCCGTCATAGATGGCGTTTGCAACGTCTGTTGTTTCCGCACGGGTGGGACGGGGATTTTTTATCATTGAATCAAGCATCTGTGTGGCTGTGATAACGGGCTTGTCGGAGTTGCGGGTCTTTTTGATGATGCGCTTCTGTATTACAGGCACCTCTGCAATTGGTATCTCAACGCCGAGATCGCCTCTTGCCACCATAACGCCGTCTGCGACACGGAGTATCTCGTCGATATTGTCAACGCCGTCCTTGTTTTCTATCTTTGCGATGATGCGGATATCTTCTCCGCCGTTTTCAGAAAGGAATGACTTCATTTCGTTTATGTCGTCGGCATTTCTTGTGAATGAGGCTGCGACAAAATCAACGCCCTGTTCGATGCCGAAAATAAGATCCGATCTGTCACGTTCACTCATAAAGGGCAGGGAAAGGAATATTCCCGGAACGTTGATACCCTTGTGTGAAGAGACAGGTCCGCCGTTGATAACAAGGCAGTGGATATCCGTTTCGCTTTTTTCGCGCACCTTCAGTTCGATAAGTCCGTCGTCGATGAGTATGCGTGTGCCGATCTCGACATCTTTAGGCAGTCCCTGAAACGTGACAGAACAGCCGTCAATATCTCCGTCACGCTCTTTTGTTGTAAGTATAAACTCCTGTCCGGTGACGAGAGTGACCTTTTGCGGGAAATTGCCTGTGCGTATCTCAGGCCCTTTTGTATCGAGCAGGAGTGCAACAGGCAGGTCAAGCTCTGTGCGCAGCTTTTTTACGGAGTCTATCTTTTTTTTATGTTCTTCGTGAGTGCCGTGGGACATATTGATCCTTGCAGCGTCCATTCCGCTGAGCATAAGCTCCCGAAGTATTCTTTCGTCCTCAGTGGCCGGACCGAGCGTACATATTATTTTTGTTTTTCGCATATCTGCAACTCCTTTATAAGATTTTCACTTATCATATATAATACAACAATCATCATGGGTTGACAAGTACATTATAGGGTCTGTAAAAAAAGTTGGGTCACAAAATTATGTGAGTGGAACGTACATGAAAAACTGCATACAAAAATGCGCTGAAAAATTATAATTTGTGCAAAATGCCAAAAAATATTATCGTTATTAATACACAACCGAAGATTGCGTTAACTGTTCAAAATCGACAAATATCGGACAATTAGTTGGCATAATGCTTAATAGCAAGGTAAAATAATTGTAGAATGTCCTAAAAAATCTTAAAGAAGACTTAAAAAATATACCAATACCTATGATGATTTTAATATTTGTGAATCAAAATTGCTTTACAAAACTATGAAATTTATGTTAAGATAATGTAAACAAAGATAGGCTGATGTATTGTGCTTTCAGTCCGGATGACCCGGAAGGAAAGCACGGAAGGGAATATATCACCCTGTCAAAAGTAGGCTAACCAAAATATAATATCAAGGAGTGTGATCTTTCAATGAACAATGAAACAAATTCAAGCCTGTTTCGTTTTAAAAGCAGAGTAGCAAGCCTGTTCATGTCCGCTGCCCTTCTTGCAACAACGTTTACCGGTCTTGGCGGAACTCTTGTTTCTGCGGCATCAGATGAAGCGTCTGCACCGGTGTATGCAGCAGCGGCTCCCGCTGCAAGCAGCAATCTTCCGGACAGTATCTATGACGGCAACATCCTTCACTGCTTCAACTGGACACTTGGCACTATCAAGGAAAATCTTCCCCAGATCGCAGAGGCAGGCTTTACAAGCATTCAGACCTCTCCGCTCCAGCCCCACGATGCTCAGGGTCCGTGGTACTGGATATACCAGCCTCTCGGATTCTCCATCGGAAACGAGCTTGGCGATGAAAACGACCTTAAATCACTTTGTGAGGCTGCTCACGGCTACGGCATCAAGGTCATTGTCGACGTTGTAGCAAACCACCTTGCAGGCTCAAAGAGCGGCGAATGGAAGGGCTATATTCAGAGCGACCTTAATAACAGCCAGTATTTCCACAATCAGGGTGCGGCTTCAAACTGGGATGACCGTAACGAGATCATCTACAAGAACATAGGTATGCCTGACCTTAATACAGAAAACAGCTATGTTATCGACGTGATAAAGGGTTATGTCAATAAGCTTAAGTCCTGCGGCGTTGACGGTATCCGCTGGGACGCAGCTAAGCATATCGGACTACCCAGCGAGGGCTCTAACTTCTGGAGCACAATGTCGGGTCTTGGTATGTATATGTACGGCGAGATCCTTGACGGTCCTGCAGGCAGTGAGCGTGATAATCAGGGCAATATCATCCAGAGCAGATATGACTATAACAGCTCTCTTGCTGCTGAATACGGAAAATACATCGGCGTTACAGACGGTAACTACAGCGGTGAGATCACCGGCTCCATCCGTGACGGAAGAGTATCGGAAAGCAACGGTAAATGGATAAAGAGAGGCGTAGCTGCCGAACACGTTGTTTATTGGGCAGAGAGCCACGATACATACTCAAATGACGATGGCGGCGGCTGGACAAAGAACCTCAGCGAGAGTGTCATGGACAGAGCTTATGCCGTTCTCGGCGCAAGAGCAAAATCACAGTCTCTCTATCTTTCAAGACCTAACGCAAAGTCTTCCGACGATATTTACATCGGCTCAAAGGGCAACGATCACTACCAGTCTGCACAGGTAGCCGAAGTAAACAAGTTCCATAACGCAAACGTAGGCACACAAGAAAACTTCGGAGTTGCCGAAAATTGTTATGTGGTATGCCGCGGCAAGGGCGCAGTAGTCGTTAATGCAAGCGGCGGCGGAAAGCAGGTCACAGTTCCCAACGGCGGCGGACTTGTTCCCGCAGGCACCTACACCGACAAGGTTGGCGGCGGTACATGGACGGTAACAAGCGACAAAATGACCGGTACTATCGGCGACACAGGTATCGCTGTATTCTATAACGGCGAGAACGTTTCCGGCAGCGTTTCGGTTTCTCCTTCAACAGGCTCCATTGAGACTACTCTCACAGTAACACTCAATGCGAAGGATGCTACAGACCTTACCTATACAACCTCCGAAGGTGATTCAGGCAGCTATACAAACGGCAAGACTATCACTATCGGCGCAAAGACCGCTGTAGGCGGCACTGTTACGGTAACAGTAAGCGGTAAAAACACCAAGGGTGAAACGGTTACCGCAAAGGGTACTTACACAAAGATAGACCCGAACGCTAAGGTCACTGTAAACGTAGACAACTCTGTAGGCAACTGGACTAAGGTTTACGCTTACGTATATAAGGGTTCAGGCGGACAAGGCAACGAAATGGCAACATGGCCTGGTGTAGAGATGACCCCGACCGGCAACAATAAGTATACACTTGATGTAACCGGATATGAACAAGGACGTGCTATCTTCAGCGACGGCAACAATGATGCTTCAAAGCGTTATCCTGCTGACGGAGCTGCAGGACTTGAGATCGGCGGAAAATCAAAGATCTTTACCATGCCTAATAAGTGGGAAGATTATTCATCTCCCGTACCTTCAAAGCTGTCAGTTTCACTTTCGGCTTCTCCCGCTACTGTAAAGGTAGGAGATAAGGTAACTCTTACCGCAACTCCTTCCAATGCAACAGGCACAGTAACATATTCCTTCAAGGCAGGCTCAACTGCTCTTACAGCTTCCGGCGCAACGGCAACATGGACTGCTGATGCAGAAGGCACAAAGACATTTACCGTAACCGCAACAGACTCCAGCAGTTCTGCAACAGCTACAGCATCTGTAACCGTTGAAAAAGGCGGCGATGATAATACCCCCACAGTTACCGCAAGCAAGGCAAGCGGAACAAGCTTTACAGACGAAACTCTTGATGTAACTCTTACACTCAAGAACGCAGACAAGGGTTACTATCAGATCGACGGCGGTTCAAAGAAGCTCATCAGCGGCTCAACAACTATCAAGGTCGGCGAAGGCAAGATCGGCGATACCACCGTTACAGTAAAGGCTGTAGCTATCGGCTCTGACAAGACCGAAAAGACCTATACCTTTACATATGAAAAGAAGTATGTTGCAAAATCTACATCTTCTTCCGCAAGTACGCTCTCTTCTTATTATAAGACTAACCCCAACGGTCAGACAGGCGGCTCAGGCGTAACTATCACAAGCGCTGCTGACTTCAAAGAGAACATGATAATCGCTCAGGGCGTTGCAAATGACGACCCCCGTATTTTCAGAGGCTCACACGAAGGTCCTGTTTATGATACTTATGCTCTCTATGCTGCATGGGACAGCACAAACCTCTATCTCGGCTGGCAGTTCGTAAACGTAACAGACGTTTCCGACCCGCTTCAGGGATATCCGATCTCTGACAACGGCAAGCCCTATATCCTCAGCATTCCTCAGATGATCCTTATCGACACAGGTAAGGGCACAAAGGGCGATACAAGCAAGCAGTCACTCGACACAGGCAAGTTTGTATGGAACATTGCAGTAGGCTCAAAGAGTATGTTCGATACAATGATCTGCTTCTCATCACAGCCCGGCGTTGGTGAACCTTCACTCTTCAAAGCAACTTCAAGCGGTCTGTTCAGCTATACTGACGGCGCTGTTCCCTTCAAAGAGGGCGGCATCTCCTTCAAGTATGAGGACGGCTTCTTCGGATCAAAAATTTATGGCATCAAGGCAAGCGGCTATGATACCGAAAAGCTTCAGAGCGATTCTTCAGACTGGATCGACTTCCTTACAGAAGGCCACGACAAGACAAAGGATACATTCTATGTAATGACTATCCCGCTGGCAACACTCGGCATCGACAAGGCATATCT
>DBWG01000123.1:40477-64315 GCA_002308635.1 Ruminococcaceae bacterium UBA1244
ACCTTCGGCGCAAGCGGTCTCCAGTCCTGCCCGATGGATTATGACGCATTCCTTGACAACGCTAAAACTCCCTACAGTGCAGACGACTCAACCTCCGGCGAAAAAGAAGACATCGACGTTGTTACCGTATCACTCGCAAGAGTAGGTGCAGGCGGCGACAATCCTCCTCCTCCTCCTCCGGAAACACTTACCGTAAACTTCGGTACAGACAAGGCAGCTCCTCAGCTCCCGACAACAAAGCTTACCCTCAAGGGTATCGCAGCAGGCGGCACATCACCCTATAAGTATGCTTTCTATGTAGACGGTACTCAGGTTCAGGCTGCAAGCTCAACAGCAACTTATTCATGGACTCCCGGTTCTGAAAAGTCATACACCATCAAGTGCGTTGTTACCGACTCCGCAGGCAATTCTGCAACTGTCTCCAAGACATTTACAGCAGCTGAGGATGATGATCTCGGCGATGATCCTACTCCTGTTCTTACAAACAAGTCAAGCGTTTCTGCAACATCCGTTAAGGTCGGCAGCAGCGTAACACTTACAGGTTCTGCTTCAGGCGGCAAAACTCCTTATCAGTTCTCCTATGCTTACAAGCTCAGCTCTGCTTCAAGCTATACAAGCATCAAGGCTTACAGCACAGCGGCAACGGCTCAGTTTGCTCCTTCAGCAGCAGGCACTTACACAGTTAAGATCAGCGTTAAGGATGCTGCAAGCACTGTAAAGGATAAGACATTTACAGTTACAGCTTCCGATAATCCCACAACTCTTACAAACAAGTCTACGATCTCCGCAACGACCGTTAAGCTCGGCGGTACTATCACAGTAAACTGCGCAGCTTCCGGCGGTACAACTCCTTATAAGTATGCAGTATTCTATAAGAAGTCATCTTCTACAAGCTATACTACAGCTCAGTCCTACAGCACAACAAAGACCGTCAGCATCAAGCCCGGCGCTGCAACAGTTTATAATGTCCGTGTTAAGGTAAAGGATGCTAAGGATACAGTCAAGACTCTCGATTTCGATTTCGCTGTTACAAATCCTGACACTAACGAGCTTAAGAATACCTCCAAGCTCTCCGCATCATCAATTGAAAAGGGCAGCAGCGTTACTATCACAGGCTCTGCTACAGGCGGAAAGACAAGCTATCAGTATTCGGCTTACTACAAGAAGGGCTCAGATTCCTTCACAAAGATCAGAGACTACAGCAAGACAGCAACAATGACCTTCAAGCCCGCTTCAACAGGTACTTACACCATCAGAGTAAAGGTTAAGGATGCTGCCGGCAAGGTGGTCAACAAGGATCTTACTCTCAAGGTAACAGCAGCTCTTTCAAATACTTCAAAGATTTCAGCAACAAGCGTTACTCTCGGCAAGTCTGTTACTATCACAGGCGCAGCTACAGGCGGTACAAGCCCCTATAAGTATGCTGCTTACTACAAGAAGGCTTCTTCTACTGAGTACACAAAGATCAGAGATTACAGCACAACAGCTACCATGACCTTTAAGCCCGCAGCAGCAGTTAAGTACAATGTACGTGTAAAGGTCAAGGATTCCAAGAATACTGTAAAGAATAAAGACTTTACAATTACGGTAACAAACGCTGAGCTTGCAAATACATCCAAGGTTTCAGCAACAAGCGTTACTCTCGGCAAGTCTGTTACTATCACAGGCGCAGCTACAGGCGGTACAACTCCCTATAAGTATGCTGCATGGTACAAGAAGGCTTCCGCTTCTGATTACACAAAGCTCAGAGACTACAGCACAACTGCAACAATGACCTTCAAACCTGCATCAGCAGTTAAGTACAGTGTACGTGTAAAGGTCAAGGATGCCAAGAATGTTGTCAGGGTCAAAGACTTTACAATTACAGTAACAAATGCCGGACTTTCTAATACCTCAAAGATCTCCGCAACAAGCGTAAAACTCGGTACTACTATAACTCTTACAGGTGCGGCAACAGGCGGTACAACTCCCTATCAGTATTCCGCATACTATAAGAAGACCTCTTCAACAGAGTACACAAAGATCTGTGCTTACAGCACAACAACAAAAATGACCTTCAAGCCCGGCACTGCTACTACCTACAACGTAAAAGTTAAGGTAAAGGACAAGACAGGCACGATCGTCAGCAAGGATTTCAAAGTTACTGTTACAAAGTAATAAGAGCCATTTCTTTTACGGCGGCGCAGCATTTGCTGTGCCGCTGTTTTTTAAGATGTCATAAAAAACGGTGATAATTTGTTGAACTATACAAAATTAAGAAAAAAATAGCCAAAATAATATGCAATATATTGAATTGATTCCCGCTGTATGATAAAATAGTACGCGGAAAGGAGTGACCTTTTATGGTTAGAAAAACAGCAAAAGGATTGTTGAGTTTAGTTATCGTCCTTCTGATGATCTCAGGAATGGCGGTAACAGGAAAGCTTACAGCCGGCGTTAAAGCAGCGTCAGGCCCGATCAAGGTAGAGATCGCTGATGTTGAAAGATATTATACCGATTCCAAAAAGATACTCGATATGATAAACGAATACCGTGCGGAAAAAAATACCGGCAGTGTTACGATGGATACCGAGCATCTTGAGGCGGCAATGGTGAGAGCGGCTGAATTGTCGCTGTATGCCTCTGAATACTGCCCAAACGGACAGAAGGGCACAGCAAGGATCCCGAATTCTCTGGGCGGAGGTCAGATCGTCGCCTATGACGTTCATAGTCTCTATGCGCTGATGACTTCTCTCGAGGACAGCGCTGAATCAAGAAGCATCCTGCTTGATTCAGGATATAAGTCGGTCGGTGTCGGTGTTGTAAAGGTCGATGGATATAAATTTGTCTGTATCCTGATGTCCGGCAAAAAGCCCACAGCGGTCAGCAGTGACACTCTCAACCAGATCACAGAAACGAATCAGGTCATCAGCACACTTCCCGAGATCATCTCGGAAATGTCGGCGGCATATCCGGATGAAAGCGGCGTTTCTGTCGGCAGCAGTCTTCCTGCCTACGTTATGGTTGAAAACAAGCTCTATCCGAGCGTCAGCGTCTATCTTACATCTTATAACGCATCAGTGACGTTTTCTGAAAATCAGATATTTGAACACGAAAACAAAAGACTGGTTGCGGTCAATCCCGGTCTTTGTACCGTGAGGATAACCTTTGGAGGCAATCAGAACCTTTCTGCGGCATGCGTACTGAAAAGCATCGGTCTGCTGTTCGGAAACTGCAAGTTCCCGACAATACCGGATCAGACCTATACCGGATCGGCTATCAAGCCGTCTGTCGTTATTACCGACAAGAGCGGCGCAAGACTCGTAAGCGGCACCGACTATAAGCTTACATACAAAAATAACGTCAACGTAGGAACCGCTACTATCACGGTCACCGGTATCGGAAAGTATGCCGGACAGGAAAAAAACCTTTATTTCAATATCGTAAAGGGCGGAGATGACCCGACAAAGACATTTTCCGTCTCTGCGACAACATCCGCTTCGGAAGCGGCAACAGGAGAATATGTGACGATCAGTGTTCACGTCAACGGAGGAAAATCTCCGTACAAATTTACATACCAATATTCTGTCGGCAACACTTCTTCGTGGACAACGATCAAATCCGCAAGTACAGACACTACCTGTATGTTCGCACCAAAACAATCCGGTACAAATTATCTGAAAGTTCAGGCAACAGACGGGAACGGAAGCTCTTCTTCACAGACTTTGATCCTCAAAGTGTATGAGGCGATGACGCTGACAGCAAATGTCGGTGAAACTACTGCCGAGGTAGATTCTATCATCAAAATAACTGCAAGCGCCAAGGGTGGAAAAGCACCTCTTGAGTATGCTTATTATGTACAGAAGCCTTATATGGATAAAGTGATAACCTTAAAGGATTATTCCGACAGCCAGACATCAAAATTCAGGGTAGACAAGGCAGGAAAGTATATCGTCACCGTAAAGCTTAGAGGTGCGGTCGGAGATGTGGTAACCAAAAATATTACCGTCGAAGCCGTTGAGATGCTGATGAAGAATACTTCCCAGATCTCTTCCAAGGAAATAGACCTCGGACAAAGCATTACACTGTACGGCAAGTCAACAAACGGTACGGATGTTAATTATGCTTACTTCTACAAGCCGTCATCCGAAGAAAGCTGGCGCACGATAAAGAGCTACAGTACCACAGCTTCCACATCTTTAAAGCCGACGGCAGCCGGAACCTATGATATCCTTATCAAGGCTAAGGACGCTTCCGGATTTATCGCAAAGAGTTATTTCACCCTTAAAGTGCATAAGACGCTGACAAATACTTCAAAAATGTCGGCAGGCACGATCTATCTCGGAAATTCGGTAAAATTCACGTTCTCGGCAATAAACGGCAGCGGCTCATATAAGTATGCGGTCTATCTCAAAAAGGGCTCTGAAACATCCTACAGCCTTAAACAGAGCTATACGACAAATACCACATATACTTTTAAACCCTCTGCAAAAGGCAACTATTATTTCAAGGTCAAGGTCAAGGATTCTATCAACAATGTTGTAACGAAGGATTTCAGTCTTAAAGTTCAGGTGCCTCTGTCGATGACTGCGAGTGTTTCGTCAACATCAATAAAGTCCGGTCAGTCTGTGACGGTTACAGGATCGTCTTCCGGAGGTACTTCTCCTTATCAGATGGCAGTCTACTATAAAAAGCCCGGAGCATCGAACTTTACTAAGGCGAGCGACTATGCTTCAACAAAAACAAGAACCTTCAAGCTCTCAACCAAGGGCAAGTTCACATTCCGCATCAAAATGAAGGACAGCGCTTCAAATGTCGTTTCAAAAGACATTGTCGTTACAGTAGAATAATGTCACAAAAGCTGCGGTCATGTCTTCCTTTTCCGGAAAATATGGCCGCTTTTTGCTTGAACGATATTATCATAAAAACAAATAGGCAAGTTGCATGAATCAAAGGTGCTTTATTTGTATTTTTATACAAAAATTCGATTATTTGGGTTAAAAATGTAGAAATTGAAAGAAAAGAATTTACAAATCGTTTATTTTGTTGTAATATTATATTAAAGAATTACGCATTTATGCGTGAATTTTGCTTTCTCAATCCTGTTTAAGAAGGAGGGTAGTACTGTCACAAAAATCATCCCAGTCCGAGGCCCGGACACAAAAAATCAACACAGAAAGAAGGAATACGATGTCAACAAAATCCAAAAGTATCTTTAAAAAGATACTAAGCTCCGTACTCTCTGCAGCTTGTATGTTGTCAGGTTCAGCGGTATTCACATCAGCTGTGATGTCTTCAGCTCCGGCTGAGGTCGCTGCTGCAACAGAAAGTGCTGCTCCTGGTGTTACAAACACATCCGACCATGTATTCTCATGGGACAACGCAACAGTTTACTTCCTGCTTACCGACCGTTTCTGCAACGGCGATACCTCTAACGACCATGCTTATGGCAGAGGTATGAAAAACGGTTCAGTTGTAAGCGGCTACAAGACGGAAGCTGCTTTCCAGGGCGGTGACTTTGCAGGTATTACACAGAAGATCAATGAGGGTTATTTCGATGATCTCGGCGTTAACGCTATCTGGCTTTCGGCTCCATACGAGCAGATCCACGGCTATATTGTCGGCGGCAACGGCGATCCTTCGTTCCCGCACTGGTCCTACCACGGTTACTATGTTCTTGACTATACAGAAACAGACAAGAACTTCGGTACAAAAGCAGAATTCAAGACAATGGTAGATACCGCTCACGAACACGGTATCCGTATAGTATGCGATATCGTTATGAACCACGCAGGATATAACGATCTCCAGACAATGTCCGAGTATGATTTCTGCCCCGCTTCCGGTTGGGAAGATTATTACTATTCATGTCAGGATACCAGCAACAGCAAGTATCACAGCTACATTGACTATACCGAATCGTCAGCTTCTTACTGGTTAAAGTGGTGGGGTCCGGACTGGATCCGCTGCGGTCTTCCCGGCGGCTACCAGAGCGGCAGCGGCGAGGTTGCAGGCTCTCTTGAAGGTCTTCCGGACTTCAAAACAGAATCAGGCACAAGCGTAGGTATTCCTGAGGTCCTCAAAACAAAGTGGACAAAGGAAGGCACACTCAATGAAAAAGTATCAAAGTACGGTTCAAGCGGTACAGTCCGCAGCTACCTCGTAAAGTGGCTCACAGAATGGGTCAAGGAATTCGGCGTTGACGGCTTCCGCTGCGATACAGCAAAGCACGTTGAGATGGAATCTTGGGTAGCTCTTAAAAATGCAGGTAAAGAAGCTCTTAAAGAATGGCGTCAGAACAATCCCAGCGCTCCCGGCGCAAGCTGGACAGACGATTTCTGGATGACAGGTGAGTGCTTCGGTCACAAGGCTGAAAAGAGCAACTACTTTACATCAGGCGCATTCGATTCAATGATCAACTTTTCATTTACCGGTGTCGGAAGCTGTAATGTTCCCGGCGCAGGCAGCGTAGACGGCGTTTACAGCGACTATGCTTCAAGGTTCAATAACGATCCTTCCTTTAATATGCTTACATATCTTGCTTCGCACGATACCACGCTTATTACAGGCGACAGAAAGTATGCAGGCTCCTTCATGCTCATGTGTCCCGGCGGTATCCAGATTTACTACGGCGATGAGAGCAACAGACCTATGGCTCAGGTAAGCTCTGACTCTACTACCGGCGCAGGTCACAAGTTCAGAAGCTTTATGAACTGGGACAGCATGGACAAGGACGTTCTTGCTCACTGGCAGAAGCTTGGTCAGTTCAGAAACAACCACCTCTCAGTAGGCGGCGGCGCACACAAGGTGATTTCGGCTTATGACAGCTCAACAGGCTACAGCTTCTCAAGAACCTACAGCAAAAACGGCGTTGAGGACAAGATCGTTGCAACGCTCTTTGCTCCCGCAAATACTCAGATCACAATTGACGTTTCAGGCGTATTCTCAGACGGCACAGAGGTTACAAACTTCTATGACGACACAACAGCTAAGGTTTCCGGCGGCAAGGTAACATTCAACTCCGGCGCTAACGGCACTATCCTCATTCAGGAGCCCGACGGCGAAAAGGGCAGAGTAACCGTTACTCATATCGACCAGGATTCCGGCAAAACTATCAAGACAGAAACAATGAGCGGTCTCGTAGGCGCTTCCTATACGGTTTCTCCGCTTACACAGGACGGCTTTAAGCTCGCTAAGACAGTAGGTCAGACCTCCGGCACATTCTCTAAGGACGGCGCAGAGGTTACATTCTACTATGCCTTCGATGACGATAACTATGCTTATGTAGTTATCAAGCACGTTGACGCATCCAACGGTTCCGAGCTTGCTGACTCTACAACAGAAGTCGCAAAGATCGGTTCAACCATCAGCGCTTCTCCCGCAACAATCAAGAACTATGAAGTAGACCTCGCAAGCAGCACCGGCGTTTCCGGTACAGTAAAGAAGGGTACTAACAACGTAGTATTCAAGTATACATACGTTGAACCCACAAACCTCAGAGTTCACTACTACAATGCAAACGGCTGGTCATCAGTCAAGATCTATGCTTATGATGAGTCCGGCGCAACTGTTAAAGAATTCACAGGTCCTTGGGCAAGTGCAAAGGAAATGACTGCCGAAGGCGACGGCTGGTTCTATGCAGAAGTTCCGGATACAGAATCCGCAACAGTTATCTTCCATAACGGTGCAGGCGCTCAGGAGCCTTCCGGCGTGGGTACTCCCGGCTACAACTGCTCAGGCGAAGTATGGCTCAAGGACGGCAAGCAGATGACAGCAAGCACAGTTGTTGTTATGTACACCGGTTCCGACGGCAAAACTCTCGGCAGCGTTAAGCTCTCCGGTATGCAGGGCGACAGCTACAAGACAGAGGCTAAGACCTTTGCGGGCTATACACTGGCTTCAACTCCTGCAAATGCAACAGGTACATTCGGCGCAAGCACAATTACAGTAACATACGTTTATGATCCCGACGAGAAGGAACTCACAAACGATTCTACCGCTGCACCTACATCAGTTGATGTCGGCGATACCGTTACACTCAAGGGCGCAGCTTCCGGCGGTAAAGCTCCCTATCAGTTCTCCTATGCTTACAAGTCAAGCTCTGCTTCAAGCTATACAAGCATCAAGGCTTACAGCACAACAACATCTGCAACATTTACTCCTTCCGCAAAGGGTGATTACACTGTAAAGATCAGCGTTAAGGACAGCGCAGGCACTGTAAAGGATAAGACGTTTGCAATAAGCGTAAGCGGTGACACTCCTGATCCTCTTGTAAACAGCAGTAAGATCTCCGCATCATCTATCACTCTCGGCAATACCGTTACAGTAACAGGCGTTGCAAGCGGCGGTACATCTCCCTATAAGTACGGCGTATGGTACAAGAAGGCTTCTTCTTCTGACTATACAAAGGTTCAGGACTACAGCACAACAAAGACTATCACAGTTAAGCCCACAACGGCTACTAAGTACAACATCCGTGTTAAGGTAAAGGACAGCGCAGGCACAGTAAAGACTAAGGACTTTACAGTTACAGTTAACCCCGGCGTTCTTACAAACAAGTCGACCATCTCTGCTACAACAGTTACAGTCGGCAAGAGCCTCACAGTAACAGGCGCAGCTACAGGCGGTACAACTCCTTACAAGTATGCTGTATACTACAAGAAGACATCAGCTTCCAACTACACTCTCGTAAGAGATTACAGCACAACAAAGACTATCACTGTAACTCCCAAGACCGCAACAACCTACAATGTTCGTGTTAAGGTCAAGGATGCTGCCGGCACAGTCGTTAACAAAGACTTCAAGATCACAGCAAAGGCTGCTGCGCTTGAAAATACTTCAAAGCTCTCCGCAACAACTGTTACTCTCGGAAAGAGCATCACTATCACAGGCGCTGCAACAGGCGGTACAAGCCCCTATAAGTATTCTGCATGGTACAAGAAGGCTTCTGCTTCTGAATACACCAAGCTCAGAGACTTCAGCACAACCACTACAATGACCTTCAAGCCCGCATCAGCAGTTAAGTATAACCTCCGTGTAAAAGTAAAGGATGCAAAGGATACTGTAAAAGTAAAAGACTTTACAGTTACAGTAAATCCCGCTCCTCTTGCAAACACCTCAACACTCTCCGCAACAAGCATCGTTCTTGGCGAAAAGGTAACTCTCAAGTTCTCCGCAACAGGCGGCAAGACAACATACAAGTATGCTGCTTACTACAAGAGCTCCACATCCGATTCTTATTCAAAGATCAGAGACTACAGCACAACAGCATCTACCACCTTCAAGCCCACAACAAAGGGTACATACACCATCCGTATGAAGGTCAAGGATGCAGCAGATACTGTTGTTAACAAGGACGTTACTCTCAAAGTAACAGCCAACACCTCAACCACAGAACTTGCAAATACCTCAACAGTTTCTGCAACAAGCATCAAGCTTGGCAGCTCTGTAAAAGTAACCTGTGCTTCAACAGGCGGCACAAAGCCCGTTGTCTATTATGTAGGCTATAAGAAGGCTTCTTCTTCTGAGTATACAAAGTCACAGGCTTACAGCACAAACACATCCGTTACCATCAAGCCCGGATCTGCTGTTAAATACAACATCATCGTTAAGGCTAAGGATGCAAACGGAACTATCAAACCAAAAACATTCACAATCAGCGTAACAAGCTGATAACCTCAAGTGAATAAGACCACATAAGAGCGTCCGGCTTTCGGGAGAGATTCCGTGAGCCGGACGTTTTTTGAAATATGCGGCTGAAATCAGGGAACAGAGTTCGACGGTTTTCCACAGCAGTATACTTTTTATGCACTCTATACATAATATTATAAAAGTCACTATGCAATATGTTTAAGAAATATGATAAAAATATTACGAAATAATGAACAATGATTTTTACGAAAAACAAATGTGATATGGATAAATCTCCGTTTTTACTAAAATTTCAAATATTATATTGCCAAATATACCAATAAGTGGTAATATAATATCATCACAAATACATTGAGGGGGATAAAAAATGAAAAACAATTTTAAGGTTCTTATTGCGGAGGATACCGGTACTGCAAGGCTGAATAATGACGGCCTTTTGGAGAAAAAGGGGTTCAGGCCATTCTTCTGCGAAAAGAACGGGGATAGTGTAATAAAAGGAATAGAAAAAACAGAACCGGATGCCGTGATAATGGATGTGTTTATGAGCGGGCTTGATGCGATCGGTGTTATGCGTTCCGTCAGCAGCAGAAAAGATCTGAAAATTCCGGTGTTTGTAGTTATATCCGGTTTTAACAACAGCGAGCTTGAAAAGGAAGCAATGTCTGCTGGTGCGGCATATTATGTGATAAAACCGTATCACAAGGAATATCTTCTCGACAGGATATCGGAGTTTCTCAACAGCCGTATGGAAGATGTGCCTCATACAGGCGGAAAGATACTCAACTTCGACGACGAAATGGAGATGACAGTTACCTCGATACTGCATCAGATCGGAGTTCCTGCTCATATCAAGGGATATCATTATCTGAGGACATCAATTATCATGTCGGTAAAAAGGCCTGACATCATCAACGCCGTCACAAAACAGCTCTATCCGTCTGTTGCGGTACAGTACAGCACGACACCGTCTCGTGTGGAACGTGCTATCCGCCATGCGATCGAGGTCGCATGGGACAGGGGCGATGTTGACGTTCTTGATTCTTATTTTGGTTATACGATCCACAACAGCAGGGGAAAGCCTACCAACAGCGAATTCATTGCAATGATCGCCGACCGCATGAGGCTGAAAAACAAACTTGCTGCCTGATCTGTAATATCTCCTTGACAGGAATGACCGCTGCACCTGATGTGTGCGGCGGTCATTCTTTTGCTGAAATATTTAATTTATTCAAGGTAATATTTACATTAGATTAACAGGATAATAATATTGGATTCTTAAAACGTTTATAGAATATAGAAAAGAGATCAAGAAAGGAAGTATGTTATGAAAAAATCGGCTCTCAGAACAAAACTTATTATAGCTGTGCTGTGTGCTTCCGTTATGGGAACCATGCTTTTAGGAGGCTGCTCGGACAATAAAGACGATGATGATAAACAGTCAGCAGTAAGCGGGTCTGTATCGGACAAGTCTGAAACAAAGGATGGGGACTCTTCAAAAACAGAAAAGACAGTTTCTGCACATCCCGCAGAGGGCTATACTATCGAATTTGCGGAAGAGGACAAAAACAGTGATTATGACAGCTCTAAGGCTGTGTCGGTAAAATTTACGGGAACATCGGCTGAGATCAGCGGAAAGGGTGCTGAATTCAGCGGAAAAACTTTAAAAATAAAGTCAGCCGGTACTTATGTCATCAGCGGCGAGCTTTCTGACGGACAGATCCATATTGACGCAGGCAAAAAAGATGTTGTAACACTTGTGCTGGACAATGCTTCTGTCAGCAGCAGCGAGACTTCCGCACTTTATGCCGAACAGTGTGAAAAAACAATAATTATCCTCAAGGACGGGACGGTCAATACACTTTCTGACGGTACAGGCTATGACACCGAAAACGACCCCGATGCCGCACTTTATGTTCAGGATGATCTTACCATACTCGGAAACGGAACTCTCAATGTAAACGGCAACACCAAAAACGGTATTACGAGCAAGGATATTCTCAGAATATCCGGCGGCACGATCAATGTTACTGCCGAGAATCACGGCATTACCGGAAAGGATGATCTTGCCGTTGACGGATGCACCGTCACAGTCAATGCCAAAAACGGCGACGGTCTCCGTTCTACAAATTCCGACACGGAAAAGAAAGACTTGGGTCATGTTACAGTTACGGATTCAACAATAACCGTTTCCGCCGCAAACGATGCGGTTCAGGCTGAAAAGACACTCACTGTCAACAGCGGTACGATAAATGTTACTGCCGGCGGCGGTGCGGACAAGGCCCCGCAGAATAATTCCGGTTTTGGCGGTATGAGAGGAAACATGAAAACAAACACCGCCGAAACTGCGGATACTGAGACTTCCGAAAGCCGCAAGGGTCTGAAAGCGGGCGGCGATATCGTAATAAACGGCGGTATGATAACAATAGATTCCTATGACGACTCTATCCATTCAAACGGCAGTGCCGCTATAAACGGCGGAAAGATAAGCATACGTTCAGGTGACGATGGCGTTCACGCTGACGCTGTGCTTGATGTTACGGACGGCGAGATAACCGTCAGCAAGTCATACGAGGGACTTGAAGCAATACAGATACACATTTCCGGAGGAACAACGGATATCACTTCAAGCGATGACGGCATAAACGCAGCCGGAGGAAACGACAACAGCGGTTTCGGCAATTTTGACGGCAAGATGGATTTCGGCGGCAGAAGAAGAAACGACCAGCAGGGCAGGTTCCCACAGAACGGCGAGCAGACAACTTCAAGCTCTGCAAGCACTTCGGATACTGACACCGTCTCTCCGGAACTCTGCATCAGCGGCGGTACGGTATATGTAAATTCAGGCGGCGACGGTCTCGATTCAAACTCAACCCTGAACATCAGCGGCGGTACGATAATCCTCAATGGTCCTGTCAACGGCGGCAACGGCATAATCGACCACGACGGCAACTGCACTGTGACAGGCGGTTTCCTCATTGGTGCGGGAACATCAGATATGCTTGAAATGCCGGGAAGCAGCTCGACACAAAAGACCGCCGCTATCATCCNNAAAGACCGCCGCTATCACGCTTTCCGAAAGGCAAAGTGCCGGAACGCTGATCTATGTTACCGACAGCAGCGGCAAGGTAATAGCTGCAATGCAGCCTGAGATAGATTATTCCTGCCTCATACTGAACAGTGCGGACCTTGTTGACGGCAGCTATACGGTTTATATCGGCGGAACAGCAGAAGGCGAGAGCGACCACGGATATATCAAGAACGCATCAGCTTCCGGCGGTACAAAATATACCGAGTTCACCGTATCCGAAGCCGTAACATACGTGAACCAGAACGGCAATACTCAGAACAGCGGAATGCAGGGAAACAGAGGTCAGCGTCCTGATGGCTTCAACAAAGGCAGTATGCCGGAAAACTTTGACCCGAACAACAGACCCGACAATTTCGACCCGAATAACCTGCCTGACAATTTCGACCCGAATAATCTTCCTGATGGTTTTGACCCGAACAACAGACCTGACAATTTCGACCCGAATAATATGCCGGACGGCGGAAGAGGACCGATGGGACAGGGCGAAGACAACAACCCGCAAAACAGCTCCGAAAGCTCAATAAAGACCGTATGAAAAAAACAAACCGAAGCAAGCCGTATGACCTGCTTCGGTTTTTGCTGTTGTTATTGATCTGCTCTGACAAGATGATATGTGAGTATCCTGACCATACCGTCCTCTTCTTTTACCTCGTCCCATGGGTCGATAGGTTCTCCGAAGACAGTACCCTTTGTGCCGGTATCGTATTTGATCTTTCCGTCTGTTTCCTTCCAAGGATGCTTTTCAAAGACCATCATGTTGTCACCGTAAAGCTCAAGCTCTCCGGAGCTTAAAGCCTCGTCGATCTCTTCCTGAGAAACGCCTTCCGGAATCGGCATCATCATCTTTACAAATCCGTCATCAGAAAACTCTATCAGCATACTGTAAAGTTTTTTGTCGGAAGAGTCAGTGTTTTCGTCGGCAAGAAGCTCGTCAACACTTTTCCATACACGCTCAAAATCTTCGTTGAACACGAGGACTTCTTTGAGCTTCCACAAACCTGAATAAACCATTGCGTAATCCTCCTGAAATTTGTTTGTAATGTCAAGCCCAAGGGTTCTGGCTTTCAGGCTGACGTATGCCTACAAGTATGAACTGCTCCCAGAGATACCATTTTCCGTCTTTAGCCTTCCTGAGAAGTACCTCACGGGGGCTGTCTGCACCGCCGGAACGGATGAACATTTTTGCATAGCCTTCGTTCTGATAGGAATAGGGATTTTCAGACACGGTAACGGTGTATGGCTGAGACGGCATATAGTCGTTCTGAGGTGTTGCGCCGTTGAAATATGATCTCGGAACATAGTCCGCATCTCTGAACCGGTCTGTGATGAAGGATTTTTCGTATGGAGAAAGGGGCTTTGGACCTTTAAGGAAATTTACCATATCAAAGCACATTTCTTTATTCTGCGGATAGAAGCACAGTGCAAGAACAGTCATTGCGGCGGTATCGAACGGTGTTGACATAGCGGCCTGCGGAAGAGACCTGAACTGTTCAAAGTTATCGGGCAGGGTGTTAAAAACGATATTTACCGACCTGTTCCCGCCGGAAGGTGCGGACTGCTGAGGCTGGCTGACCTGATTTTTAATGTTATCAAAAAGACCCATAAATAAACATCTCCTTTTATTATTGCCGAACAGCCGTATCTGCCGGCCGGTCACTTTTTTACATAGGACATAAGCAGTTTTGTTATATTTGAAAAAATATCCTTGTTTTTTTCCGGAATATCCTGTTCGCTGCTGACAGTATAGGATTTTGTGTCAGAGGAATAAGTCAGAATGACAGTTGCTGCATCCGGATCAATGTCTTCCCTTTCGGGGCTGTCTGAAAGAATGGGGATACAGTATTCCCGGTAGATATCACGCAGCTTGTCAACGGTTTCCTTTGGGACAGTCAATTCACGTTTTCTGAGCCTTGCACCTCTGCGCGGACGGCTGCTGTAAACGAGCTTAGCTGTATCGCCGCCGTCATAATGAATGTTTACCACGGCAAATTCGCTGCCTGATCCGCCTATTTTTTTCAGCTCAATGTCAAGCTTTTTACCGTTTATGAGGTCATCGTCCTCAAATCTGTAGAATTCGTCTCTATGGTCGAACAGGAAGAAGAAAACAGAAATGCCGGCAAAGGCGAACATAAGCAATCCTAAGAGAATGAATGAGAACAGCGGCATGATCTGCACCTCCCTGAGTGTATAAAACTGCGGTATTCCTACCTGTTATTTTACCATATTATCCCGTGATTGTAAAGCGGTTTTTGTACAGTTCCCGCATCTGTCAGACGCACTGGAAGATATAGAATTTGAGGTAGTCAGTTTCGGGAACGTTCCATAGTATCGGGTGATCGGGAGCCTGCTGGCGGGCTTCGATCTGACGGAGAGATACATGAGCGTCAAATGCGGCGCTTTTGAGCATCGAGCGGAAAAGGTCATCCTTCATAAAATGCGAGCAAGAGCAGGTCGCAAGATAGCCGCCTCTCGGCAGGAGCTTCATAGCACGGAGATTTATCTCCTTGTAGCCCCTCATCGCACTGTCAACGGTGGCTCTTGATTTTGTGAATGCGGGAGGGTCGAGTATGATAAAATCATAGCCTGCGCTCTGAGGTATTTCCGGAAGAAGATCAAAAACATTTGCTGCGGTAAATTCCATCCTGTCCTCAAAGCCGTTGAGTACGGCATTGTTCCGTGCCATGCTGACTGCATCTTCGGAAATATCGACAGCGTTTACATGGGCTGCTCCGCCCTTTACCGCATTGAGCGCAAACGAACCTGTATGAGTGAAGCAGTCAAGCACCTTTCTGTCCTTAACGAGCCTTGAAACGGCAAGGCGGTTGTATTTCTGGTCGAGGAAAAATCCGGTTTTCTGACCGTTTTCAAAGTCAACGTGATATTTTATCCCGTTTTCGGTGATGACGGTGCTTGTGCTGTCGGGAGAGGGCATATCCGGAAGTGAATAGAAGCCCTTGTTTTCTTCCATGCCTTCGAGCTTTCTGATGGAAACATCGTTTCGCTCGTATATTCCTTTTATATTCTGACCGTCCTCATTCAGCACCTTTACGATAAGCGGAAAGATGATATCCTTGCGCTGTTCGATGCCGAGAGAGAGGGTCTGTGTGACAAGTATGTCGTGGAACTTGTCCACAGTCAGTCCGGGGAAGGTGTCAGATTCTCCGAAAATTATGCGGCAGCAGTCAAGGTCATCTCCCATGACGGTTTTTCTGTAGTCCCAAGCATAACGTATGCGGCGCTCAAAAAATGCTTCGTCAAACTTATCGTTTGCGTTTGTTGAGATAAGACGTATCTTTATTTTTGAATTGCTGTTGTAGAAGCCTGTGCCGAGATATCTGCCTTTTTGTGACAGCACATCCACAAGTCCGCCGTCGGTGAGCTTTCCGCTTATCTTTTCAAGCTCGCCGTCATAGACCCACGGGTGTCCCTGAAGAACGCTGTTCTCCGCTTTTTTGGTGATCTCTATTGTCGTGTATTCTCTGGTTTTGAATGACATAATTTAACCTCGCTCCATATATATTACACATACATTATACAATAAAAATGTCCGTTCTGCAACGAAAACAAGCGTCAGAAAATAAAATTGGAAAATTTGAAAAATAATCTTGCAATTTTCGATAGGGTATGTTATAATTCGTTTGTTATCTATGGAGAAACGAAAGAGGTGAGTAACCATGAAGGAGAACATTCATCCTAATTATCAGCAGACAACAATCACTTGTGCTTGCGGTAATGTAATTGAAACCGGTTCAACTAAGAGCGATATCCGTGTTGAAATTTGCTCAAAGTGTCACCCGTTCTTCACAGGCAGACAGAAGCTTGTTGATACAGGCGGTCGTGTTGATAAATTCAAGAAGCGTTACGGTATGGGTAAGTAATGATCGGACAGGTTCCGGTTTGGGCGGCACAGCTTTGTGCCGCCCTTTTTCTATATTTTTGTATATGAGGTGATGTTATGCCGGGATATAAAACAGTGGAATTTGAATCAAAAGATGAATTTATTGAACAGCGTTCGAGGTTCATCGGATATGTAAAGCCTGTTGAGAGCGAGGAACAGGCTCTTGGATTCATAAACGAAAAGCGCCAGAAGCATTGGGACGCAACACACAATGTCTATGCCTATGTTCTGAGAGACGGAAAGATACAGCGCTACAGCGACGACGGAGAACCTCACGGTACGGCGGGCGTTCCGGTGCTTGATGTGATACTCAAATCCGGAGTGACGGATGTCGTTGTGGTGGTGACAAGGTATTTCGGCGGGATACTCCTTGGTGCAGGCGGGCTTGTGAGAGCATATACAAAGGGCGCAAAGATAGCTCTTGCCGCAGGAAATATCATTGATATGGAGCTTTGTTATTCTGCAAGGCTGAAATGCGACTACGGACAGTACGGGAAAATTTCCGGTCTTATCCCTCAGAACGGCGGAGTTATCGACAATACGGATTTTACCGACTGCGTGGAGATAGAATATCACATAAACGAAGCCGGACTGAACTCCTTCCGCAAGCAGCTTGCTGATTCTACCTGCGGAAGCGTCGAAACGGAAGTGACCGGAGAAAAATTTTTCAAAATGCCATGAAAAAAACTGACGAGAAAAAAGGTATTATTGATTTTTCTGCGTATATAATAATAGAATGAGAAAAAATCGTCTTCGGGGGTGATCCTGTGACATTGATAAGAGAACGCCTTGAACAGACCGAAAAAATGATCCTGTCGGAGTATGCCTGTCTGTCGTCAGAGTCAAAAGGACGGCTGAATCCCGAAAGCAGGTGTCCTGTGAGAACGGACTTTCAGCGTGACAGGGACAGGGTCATTCACTGCAAGTCATTCCGCAGGCTCAAACACAAAACTCAGGTTTTTTTGTCACCCGAAGGAGATCACTACCGCACAAGACTGACCCATACTCTTGAAGTTGCCCAGATAGCAAGGACTATAGCCCGTTCGCTGAGACTGAACGAAGACCTTACAGAAGCCATATCCCTTGCCCATGATCTTGGCCACACACCGTTCGGCCATGCCGGAGAAAGGGCGCTGAATGACATAGTTCCGGGAGGCTTCCGCCACTATGAACAAAGTCTGAGAGTCGTTGACGTTCTTGAAAAGGACGGCGAAGGGCTTAACCTTACATACGAGACCCGAAACGGCATACTCTGTCACACAAAGGGCAAAGAAGCCGATACGATGGAGGGCAGGATAGTCAGGCTTGCCGACAGGATAGCCTATATCAATCACGATATTGACGATGCTGTACGTGCGGAGGTCATTTCGCACAGCGATATCCCGAAGGATATCCTTGAACTTCTCGGCACAACGACAACTTCAAGGATAAACGCTATGGTCATGTCCGTAATAGAAAATACCGAAGGTCCGGAACTGAGGATGTCGCCGGAGGTGCAGGACGCTTTCGGACGGCTCCATACATTTATGTTTGAGAGTGTTTACTGCAACGAGTATGCAAAGAGTGAGGAGAAAAAAGTTCCCGACCTTATAGGTCTGCTGTATACGTTCTTTATAAAGCATATTTCACGGCTGCCGGAAGAGATGAAGAATGTCGCCAAAAATGAAGGTCCGGAGCGGGCTGTGTGCGATTATATCTCAGGCATGACCGACCACTATGCGATAGAAAAGTTCCGTGAGCTGTTTATTCCCGGCTCGTGGAAGCTTGTCTGACAAAAAGGAGAAACAAAGTGCCAATACCCGAAGAATTCATACGGGATCTGAAAATGCGGTGTGATATCGCAGAGGTGATCTCGTCATACGTAAACCTCAAAAAAGCGGGACACAATCTCATGGGACTGTGTCCCTTCCATAACGAAAAATCGCCATCGTTCAGCGTTTCTCCCGAAAATGGTTTTTTTCACTGTTTCGGATGCGGAGCAGGCGGCGATGTCATTACTTTTATAAAAAGGATAGAAAATCTTGATTATGTCGAAGCTGTCAAGCTCCTTGCACAGCGGGCAGGAATGACTGTTCCGGATGACGACCGCAGCAAGGGAATGTCACAGCTGCGCAGCAGGATATATGAAGCCAACCGTGAGGCTGCAAGATTCTATCACAAGCAGCTTTATACACCGGAAGGCCGTGAGGCTCTTGAATATCTGAGAAAAAGACAGCTCACCGAAAAGACTATAATTCATTTCGGTCTGGGATATTCTCCGAAGTCACGCTTTGAGCTTGTGAACTATCTCAAGAGCAAGGGATTTTCCGGAACGGAACTGATACAGGCAAATCTTGCCAATGAATCCAAAAGGGGCAACCCTTTTGACAGGTTCTCGGACAGAGTGATGTTCCCGATAATCGACCTGCGGGGAAATGTTATCGGTTTCGGCGGAAGGATAATGTCCGACATCAAGCCGAAATATCTCAATACCTCCGACACGCCCGTCTTCAATAAGAGCCGCAATCTCTTTGCGCTTCAGTTCGCAAAGAACAAGGCAGACGGTCAGCTCATTCTTGTTGAAGGCTATATGGATGTTATCGCACTCCATCAGGCAGGCTTTGAAAATGCCGTTGCTACTCTCGGAACTGCCCTCACTCAGGAACAGGCTCTGACGATAAAACGCTACTGCGATGAAGTTGTTATATGCTACGATGCCGATGAAGCCGGTCAGAAAGCTACTGCAAGAGCAATATCCATCCTGCGTCCCACAGGACTGAACATAAAGATACTCACAGTTCCCAGCGGAAAGGATCCTGACGAATACATCAAGTCCTACGGCGATCAGGGTGCGGCAAGGTTCAGGATGCTGCTTGAAAAAAGCGGCAACGATGTGGAGTTCCGTTTGCAGAAGCTGCGTTCAAGATACAATACCGAGATCACCGAGCAGCGTGTGGAATTCCTCACAGAAGCCGCAAAGATGATAGCGACTCTCGACAACAGTATTGAGAGAGACGTTTATATATCAAAGCTCAGCGAGGAACTTAATGTTGAGAAATCCGCTGTAAAACAGCAGGTCTCACGTTACTTCAAATACAACTCACGTGAAGCCTCAAAAAAGGAACAGCGTGAGATACAGTACCGTCTCTCGGCAAGAGATGACAGGATAAACACAGAAAAGCCGAATAATCTCAGAGCGGCAAATGCGGAGGAAGCTCTCATAGCACTTCTTATGAAAAATGCAGATGTTGCACAGAATATCTTCCGCATACTCCCGCCTGAGAAGTTCATAACTTCATTTGACCGCAAGGTTTATGAAACCATAAAGAGCCGTGCCGAAAAAGGCTTCGACTTCACCGTTACGGATATATCCGGAGAGTTTTCTGACGAAGAGATGAGCAGGATCACAAAGATACTCGTGTCTCATCCCCGTGAGAACGATCCGCAGACTGCCGCAGATGATTACATCAAAGTATTGGAGGAAGAAGCCGAAAAAATGACAGAGGACGAGATCGCAAGATCGGATCCTGAGACTCTTATGGAACAGCTCAGAAAAATGAAGGAAAAAAAGAAATAACAGGAGGTAACTACTTATGTTAGGAGCAGCACAGCCGGACAAAAGGACAATACTCAGAGACCTTATGGAGCTTGGAAAGTCAAAAGGACAGCTCACAAACAAAGAGATACTTGATGCTATCGGTGAAATGGATATCGACCCCGAACAGCTTGAAAAATTCTATGATACCCTCGAAACAAACGGCGTTGAAATAGTTGAGACACTTGACGATATTATTCTTGATGATGTAGAGCTTACCAATATCGCAGAGGACGGCGCTCTCGGCGAAGACGAGGACGGCGAACCTATCGTAGAGAGCATCGCTATCGACGACCCCGTAAAGATCTACCTCAAAGAGATAGGCAGAGTACCGCTTCTCACTCCGGAGGAAGAGCTTGACCTTGCCGTGAGGATATCAAACGGCGATGTTGCCGCAAAAAAACGTCTTTCCGAAGCCAACCTCAGACTTGTTGTAAGTATCGCAAAGCGCTATCTTGGAAGAGGTATGCAGTTCCTTGATCTTATTCAGGAGGGAAATCTCGGTCTTATCAAGGCTGTTGAAAAGTTCGACTACACAAAGGGCTTCAAGTTTTCGACATACGCAACATGGTGGATAAGACAGGCTATCACAAGAGCTATCGCAGATCAGGCGAGAACCATCCGTATCCCTGTCCACATGGTAGAAACGATAAACAAGGTAAAGAAAGTATCGAGCCAGCTCCTTCATCAGAACGGCCACGAGCCGACAGCGGAGGAAATTTCCGAAGTCATCGGTATGCCGACAGACAAGGTTCGTGAGATCATGCGTGTTGCTCAGGAGCCTGTATCTCTTGAAACGCCTATCGGCGAAGAAGAGGACAGCCATCTCGGAGATTTTATCCCCGATGACGACGCACCCGCACCTCAGGATGCGGCTTCACATACTCTCCTTAAAGAACAGCTTGCGGAAGTTCTCAGCACACTCACTCCCCGTGAGGAAAGAGTACTCAGACTGAGATTCGGTCTTGAAGACGGACGTTCAAGAACTCTTGAAGAGGTCGGCGAGGTATTCAAGGTAACAAGGGAGCGTATCAGACAGATCGAAGCAAAGGCGCTCAGAAAGCTCCGTCACCCCAGCCGCAGCAAAAAGCTGAAGGATTTCTTGGATTGATGCTGTACAAAAACAAAACTGCCGGATATTCCGGCAGTTTTTTGACTGGTGAGGTTATTTTTCAGTCTGTCCAAGCTTGTCGAGGGTCTTTTTCATAAAGCTTTCCCATTTTACGGAATAGCGTTCATGTGTACCCTTTGCGATGAGCCCTGCATTGTCATAGGCAAAAACGTCAAAGCAGAATCTTCTGCCGTCGATCTCCGTGAGAACGGCAGTTGCTTTTATTGATGCTCCTTTCGGGCTTGCGCTTGTGTGGTTTATTGATATTTTTGTGCCGACTGTTGTGAGACTGTCATCAAGATAGGGAACAAGAAGTTCGCAGGCGGCCTTTTCCATCAGGGCAACAACTGCCGGAGTCGCAAGCACGTCAAGCGAACCGCTGCCCATTGAAGCGGCTGTTGCCGGAGTGTCCACCTGTGAAAAAACGGTATTTTCTGTGCCTGTTCTGAGATCGCTGAGATCCATGAATATCATCCTTTCATTTTGCTTGATAATACGTAAAATAACTGCTATAATATATCATAACACTTTTCACGGAAAAATGAAAGAGGAGATATTAATGTCAAAATCAAGATCTGCCCCAAAAGGTCATCAGCCGAAATATGCGGCAGGAAAAAAAGATGCTCCGCCGAAAAACAAGCCCGATCAGAAGGACGAATCTCAGAAAAAAGGAAAGCCCCGTGTCCATACGCTTGACGAGCTGAGAGGCTTTGCAATATTCTGCATGGTATTCTATCACGCATTTTTTACGGTAGGATATTTTTTCAAGATAGAATGGGGAAGGGTGCTTGTAGATTTTTTCATGCCGGCAGAGCCGTATTTTGCGGCAATGTTCATAGTGATATCCGGCATCGCCTGCTGTCTTACACATTCAAACCTTGAGCGGGGAGTCAAGCTTGCGCTGATATCCGCAGTGGTGTCGCTTGTCACATATCTCACTCTTGGCGGCAGCGACATGATAAGGTTCGGCATCCTGCACATGCTGGCTGTCGGAATGCTGCTCTATGGGCTGTTTCACAAATATCTGCGTCTGATACCAAACTGGCTCGGTCTGCTTCTGAATGTTTTCCTTTTTGTATTTTCATACCATATCGTTGACAGGTCGCTTGGACTGCCGTTTTTGTTCAAAATACATCTTCCGGCGGAATGGTATTCAACATCATATCTTTTTATGTTTGGATTTCCGGACTACGGATTTGAATCAAGCGACTATTTTCCGATATTCCCGTGGATATTCATTTTCTTTGCGGGAGCATTTATAGGAAGGATAGCGGTTAAGAAAGGGTTCCCGAAGTTTATGATGAAAAAGCACATCGGCTTCTTTGCGTTTCTTGGAAGAAAATCGCTTATTATCTACCTTGCCCATCAGCCGGTCATATTTGGTATATGTTATGGTGTGATATGGGTCATTGACCGTTTTAAATGACAAAAAACAGCCGTCCTGCGGAGATGATCCCTGAAGGACGGCTGATTTTTATGATGCCTCAGAAACGGGGTCATCTCTTACTCTGTCTGAAAACGGCGTCATGTTCTCGGCAAATACGGCATATCCCCGTGAGGGATCGTTCACAAAAACGTGAGTTACAGCACCTGCTATCATTCCGTTCTGGATGATCGGGCTGCCGCTCATTCCCTGAACGATACCTCCGGTTTTTCGCAGAAGGCGTTCGTCTGTTACCTTTATTACCATATTTTTGACAGAACTGCGGTCATTGTAGCTTATCTCCTCAATGCGCACGTCATAATATTCGGGAGAACATCCGTCAACGGTGGTGATGATCTGTGCATCCCCCCGCACTATCTCCTGTTTGAAAGCAACGGGAAGAAGCTCCGTGTTTTCCGGAACACAACAAACAGTGCCGTAGACACCGTGACTGCTGTTTGCAGTCAGTGTGCCGCAGGGTGAACTGTCCGAAAAGTGCCCGCTGAGATAGCCGGGATTTCCGCAGATGCTTTTTGTTACGGAATTTATCTCCGCCGGAACGATATCGCCGTCAAGCATCGGCATGAGACTGCCGCTTTCAGAATCGCAGATACCGTGTCCCAGTCCGGCGAAGCTGCCGTTTGACGGGTCAATATAGGTCATCGTGCCTATACCGGCGATGCTGTCCCTTACACGCAGCCCGATGCGGTAGTCCTTAACGATGCTGTCGTAAACGGGAGTGATGTTTCTGATGATCTTTTTCCCGTCCCTTCTCAGGGCAAGCTTTATAGTTTCACCGCCGCCTGAGGACACGGCTTCAAGAAGCTGTTCGTTGGTACGGATGCTTTTTCCGTCAACCGAAACTATAATGTCTCCCTGACGCACATCCGCATCATCCGCAGGACATTCCTCGCCGTCCTCTGCCGATATTGTGCATATTGACGAAACGAGCAGACCGTCGGAATATATCCTCATGCCAAAGGGAGTTCCGCCGGGAATAACATATTTTCTTTCCGTCAGATCGACGCTGACGTTTTTTATCGGGATTATGCCAAACAGCATAAGTGAAGCGTCGAGATGACGGGAACTGTTTTCACCGCCGCCGGCGGCTGCC
>DBWG01000123.1:64324-70846 GCA_002308635.1 Ruminococcaceae bacterium UBA1244
GGAACAGCGGAACTGCCGCTGTAGTGCAGGGAAAGCGGAAAGCTCCCGCCGATGAATTCGCTTTGAGGCGAGGTCATTTTCAGCTCGGACGGCGCAAAACATTCTGCCGTTCCACACATTATGAGCAGTACGCAGAGTATCGGTGAAATCAAGACCGTGAATTTTCTTATGGCGCTTTTCAAAGGATCACCGCTTTGATCGTAGTGCGGTTTTGGCCGCAAAAAGAGTTTTCCCCGAATTGTGTTTTTTATTCGTGCAAAAGCACCAAAAAATAGGGATAAATTTTTATTTGTGACTAAAATCACTGGCAATATCTAACAAAGATTGAATGTTTTTTTTGTCAGTGTGTTGACAAGTATATTGCTGAACTGTTAAAATAAGTTGTTAAGGAATACAACCCTATATGCAGGGAGATCAATTTTGCCGGGGCATTTAAGATTACCCCAATTTTATGAAATCGTTTGTTTTTGCAGTTTTATTTTAGGGAAGTTGATTCTTTTAAAGATAAACCGAAAAAATTTTAGAGAAAAGATGTGATAACAGTGGTCAGAAGTATGACCGGTTACGGCAGATTTGAAGGCGTTGTCTGCGGAAGGCAGACGGTTTTTGAGATCAAGGCCGTTAACCATCGTTTTTTTGAACTGCAGTCCAGAGTGCCGAGAGGCTGCGGATTTTTGGAGGAAACAATAAAGGATCTTGTTTCCAGGTATGTTTCAAGAGGAAAGATAGATGTTTTCGTTTCGGTAGAGGCTGACGACAGCCTTGAAGCTGATGTAAAGATCAATCATTCGCTTGCATCAGGCTATGTTAAGGCTCTCAAGGAGCTTTGCAGCGAATATGACCTGAAGGACGATATTTCGGTATCGCTTCTTTCAAGGTATTCCGATATCTTTACGGTAACAAAAGCTCCCGAAAACGAAGAGGCACTTATCGAAATAGTAAAGGAAGCCGGAACAAAGGCGATCGCTGATTTTATGGCTATGCGTGAGCGTGAAGGCGAAAAGCTTGCAGCGGATGTGATGGACCACAGCAGAATGATACTGCAGCTTGTCGGAGAGATCGAGGAACGCTCTCCGGTCACAGTGGAGGAATACAGAAACAAGCTTTATGAAAGGATAAAGGAGGTGCTTCAGGATACTTCGATAGATTCTCAGAGGATGCTCACCGAAGCTGCAATATTTGCAGACAAGACCGCAGTGAATGAGGAGACCGTCCGTCTAAGGAGCCATTTCGATCAGATGGAAGCTATCCTGAAAAAAAGCGAGCCTGTCGGAAGAAAGCTTGACTTCATCGTTCAGGAAATGAACAGAGAAGCAAACACAACAGGCTCAAAGGTATGTGATGCAGAGCTTGCACACAAGGTCGTTGAGATCAAGGCAGAGATCGAAAAGATCAGAGAACAGATACAGAATATAGAATGACGGGGAGATAAAATGAAGCTGATAAATATCGGATACGGAAATATGCTGTCGTCATCAAGGATAGTGGCGATAGTCGGTCCTGATGCAGCTCCTGTCAAGAGAATGATACAGAATGCAAGGGATAAGGGATTGCTTATCGACGCATCGTGCGGCAGAAAAACAAAGGCTGTGATAATCACCGACAGCGATCATGTCGTACTTTCGGCAGTACAGCCCGAAACTGTTGCCCACCGTGCGAACGAAAGCAGCGAGGAGGAAGGAAAGGATGAAAAATAAAGGATTGCTGGTGGTCATCTCCGGACCTGCCGGCACAGGAAAGGGAACGGTAGTAAAGGAGCTTGCAAAGGACGAAAACATAAGGGTGTCTGTTTCTGCAACTACCCGTGCGCCGAGAGCCGGAGAGGTCGGCGGAGTGCATTATCACTACCTTTCAAGGGAACAGTTCAAGGATATGATAGCTGAGGACGGCTTCCTTGAATATGCCGAATACTGCGGCAACTTCTACGGTTCTCCAAAAAAGCAGGCTGACGAGTGGAAGCAGGAGGGCAAGGATGTTATACTTGAGATCGAGGTTCAGGGCTGTATGCAGGTCAAGCAGAACGATCCGGAATGTATCAGCATATTCATCATGCCGCCGTCAGTGGAGGAGCTTGAAAGCCGTCTCAGGGGCAGAGGCACAGAGACCGAAGAAGTTATACTTAAACGCCTTGAAAGAGCCAAGGAAGAAATGAAGCTTTCAAAGGATTATGATTATATCGTAGTGAACGATACAGTTGAAGAATGTGTAAAGGATATTGCCGCAGTGCTCAGGGCTGAAAAGCTCAGGGCAAAACGCTTTGCGTGAACTGCTTTAATGAGAAAAGGAGATGCTATTATGTACGAAAAATACAACAGACCTTCAGTTGATGATATTTTTGCAGGAAAGGTCAGCAAATACGCTCTTGCCATTGCCGTTGCAAAAAGAGCAAGAGAGCTTACCGACGATATCCAGAAGGACAAGGGCAGAGTTGTAGACAAGCCTGTTCTTGTTGCGGTAGAGGAGTTCAGGGAGCATAAATACGCTATCCTTGAACCCGAAACAGATGACTGACAAATTTCTTGCTGCGGGAGTTGCGGTGGACAAAACTGCCTGTCATTTTGACAAGCTTTATGATTATCTTATTCCCGATGAGCTTGCCGGCATTGCAAAGCCTGGGTGCCGTGTTATGATAAATTTCGGCAATTCCATGCGTCAGGGAATGATAATGGAGCTTCATCACGTTGATGACGGTATCGGACTCAAGACAGTCAGCAGCCTGCTTGACAAAAAGCCTGTTCTCTCAGAGGAGCTTGTGAAGCTTGCGGTCAGCATGAAGGAAAGATGCTTCTGCACTCTTTTTGAAGCCTGCAAAGCCATGCTGCCGACAGGGCTTTCGCTGAAGATCATGTATGACTATGCTGTCAGCGGAGAAAATGACCTGCCGGATGAGAGCGGCCTTTCCGAAACGGAAATGCAGATCATAGCTTTCCTTTTCGGAAGAAAGGCCTTTGTGCGTCAGGATCTTATAATAAAAAATCTCGGGCTGTCCGATGATGAGATGCTCACAAGGCTGTTCAAAAAAGGATTTCTCAAAAGACGTGAATCCGTCAAGAAAAGACTGCAGGACACAAGCATAAAAATGGTCACGCTTCTCCGTGACGAACCTGAGAAAAAATATTCACCTGCTCAGAATGAGGTGCTGTCGGTGCTTCGTTCGGTGGGAGATGCTTCCAAAAAAGAAATATGCTATTTTACGGGCGTATCGGGTGCAGTGATAGACAACCTTGTAAAAAGGGGTATCTGCGCTTATTATGATTCCGAACCGCCCGCACCCGAAAAACAGGACGAACAGCCTGCTTTTATTGGCGATATAGAGCTGACGGACATACAGGAAAGAGCATACGGTTCGCTTTTAAAACAGTACCGTTCCGGAAAGCCTTCCTGTGCTTTGCTTTACGGCGTTACCGGCAGCGGAAAGACCTCTGTTTTTATGAAGCTCATAGACAGGGCTAACGAAGAAAACAGAGGAGTTATCTGCATGGTGCCGGAGATAGCCCTGACACCTCAGCTGCTTGCAAAATTTACCGCAAGATACGGCGACAGGGTAGCTGTTTTTCACAGCGGACTGTCGCTTGCAAAAAGGCTCGAAGAATGGAAGCGTGTAAAAAACGGTCAGGCTAATATCGCCGTCGGGACACGTTCCGCAGTTTTTGCGCCGCTTGATGATATCGGTCTGATAGTTATGGACGAGGAACAGGAGTATTCCTACAAGTCCGCATCAACGCCGAGATTTCACGCAAGAGAATTGGCAAAGCTGAGATGTGCGTATCATAACTGTCTTTTGCTGCTGTCATCCGCAACGCCGTCTGTCGAGAGCTTCTATCACGCAAAAGAGGGCAGATATTCACTCTGTACTCTCGGCTCACGCTACGGAAGCGCAAGACTGCCCCATGTTATTACAGCGGATATGAACCTTGAACATCAGCAGGGCAATACTTCCGATTTCAGTTCGGTGCTGCTTGAAGCCATAGAGGATAATCTTGACCATGGACACCAGTCCATAATACTTCTCAACAGGCGGGGACATAATACCTTTGTGAGCTGCCGCTCGTGCAATGATGTCATATCCTGCCCGAACTGTTCGATATCCCTGACATTTCACAGCGCAAACAACCGTCTGATGTGTCATTACTGCGGGTATTCCGTTCCTGCGCCGGATAAGTGTCCGTCCTGCGGTTCGTCAAAGCTGCGCTATTCAGGAGCCGGAACACAAAAAGCCGAACAGGAGCTTGCGGAGATATTTCCGTCAGCAAGAATACTCCGTCTTGATACCGATTCAACAATGCGCCGCTATGACTACGAAAAAAAGTTGGGCGCTTTCAAAAACGGCGATTATGATATCATGCTTGGAACACAGATGGTGGCAAAGGGACTTGACTTTGAAAACGTCACACTCGTTGGTGTGCTGTCGGCTGATCTTATGCTTCACGGAGACGATTTCCGGAGCTATGAGCGCACGTTTTCGCTGCTCACACAGGTAGTCGGACGTTCCGGAAGAGGCGGTCTCGAAGGACGTGCCATCATTCAGACATACGAGCCTGAAAACCCGATAATCGGACTTGCAGCCGCTCAGGATTACGATGAGTTCTATGACAGCGAGATACTCCTGAGAAAGGCAATGCTGTATCCGCCTTTTACGGATATATGCGTGGTCTCGTTTTCGGGAGAGGACAAGAGCATTGCAAAAAAGGCTTCAGAATATTTTGCCGGACAGCTTTCAAAGCTTGCCGGAGATGAATACAAAGACCTTCCGATGCGTGTTTTAGGACCTGCGCCTGCGCTCGTGTCGAGAATTAACAATAAATACCGTTTCAGGATGATAATAAAATTCCGGAACAGCCGCAGGTTCCGTGAGATGCTTTCAAGGCTTCTTACCGATCTCGGAAAAAACAGGGAATATTCCTCCGTCAGTGCGGCAGCGGATATCGACCCTGAGAATATAATGTAAAAGAATATAATGCAGAAGGGGAGAAAAAAATGGCAATACGAAATATTGTAAAAGAGGGCGACCCTGTTCTCAACAAGGTATGCCGTCCCGTAGAAAAATTTGACGACAAATTGAAGACCCTGCTTGATGATATGTATGAAACAATGCTCAACGGTGAAGGAGTCGGACTTGCCGCACCTCAGGTCGGTATCCTCAGAAGGATATTTGTTATAGATATAGGCGACGGACTGCTCGAATTCGTGAACCCGAAAATTTTAAAGACATCAGGAGTTCAGGAGTCGAGTGAGGGATGTCTTTCGTGTCCGGGTGAGTTCGGCATTACAAAAAGACCTATGTATGTTACCGTAGAAGCCTATAACCGTGAAGGCGACAGGTTCAGCATGAATGCCGAAGGTCTGCTTGCAAAGGCTATCTGCCACGAAAACGACCATCTTGACGGCATACTCTTCAAAGAACACATTATCCGGAAGATAGACCCGAGCGAGCTTCAATGAATCAGGAAAGCAGTCTTTCCGGATGAGGGGTGAAAAAAATGAAAATAGTTTTTATGGGAACTCCTGATTTTGCAGTACCGTGTTTAAAGGCGCTGATAGATGACGGAAACGAGATAGCCGCAGTGTTCACTCAGCCCGATAAGCCAAAGGGCAGAGGCTATGTGATGCAGCCGCCGCCTGTAAAGGTCTGTGCCGAAGAAAACGGCATACCCGTTTATCAGCCTGTTTCTATGAAGGACGGAACTGCGCTGGAAATATTAAAGCGGATAATGCCTGAAATGATAGTCGTTGTCGCTTACGGAAAAATTCTCCCGAAGGATATACTTGAACTGCCTTCTCTCGGCTGTGTGAACGTTCACGCATCGCTTCTTCCGCTTTACAGGGGAGCCGCACCGATACAGCAGGCTGTGCTTGACGGACGTGAAAAGACCGGAGTGACCGCAATGATGATGGATGTCGGACTTGACACCGGCGATATGCTGATGAAATCTGAACTGACTATCGGAGAAAACGAAACTGCCGATGAACTTCACGACAGGCTTTCCGCTCTTGGTGCGGAGCTTATCGTAAAGACTGTCCATGCCGCCGAAAACGGTACTCTTACAAGAGAAAAACAGAATGACGCAGATTCCTGCTATGCGGGTATGCTCACAAAAGAGATGTCGGAGATAGACTTCACAAAAACCGCTCAGGAAGTCCACAACAAAGTAAGGGGACTCAATTCCTGGCCGAGCGCTTCCTCTGTACTCAACGGTAAGAGAATAAAAATACACCGTACAAAAATTTCTGACGCAAACGGAGAACCGGGACAGGTGCTGTCACTTGACCCGTTCATTGTTGCCTGCGGAGACGGCGCAGTAGAGATACTGGAACTCCAGCCCGAAGGAAAGAAAAAAATGTCCGCACAGGCATACGTTAACGGACTTCACGGTGTTTCGGCTGATGACATGAAGTTCGGAAGGAAAGAATAAAGAATAGAGAATAAATAATAAATAATAATTGCGGTCGTGCTGACGCACATTATAGAAAGTTATTTCACTTGCCGGAGTTTATCAAAGACGGCGAGTTTAGGTGCGTGAC
>DBWG01000123.1:70921-78820 GCA_002308635.1 Ruminococcaceae bacterium UBA1244
GAATTTGAATCGCAAAAATAAAGAGCGTTCGTATGCAAGTTATACGTTCAAAGTATATAAAGACGGCGAGTTTAGGAAAGGGGTTTGGGGAATAACCCTTTTCTCGCCAGAAAAGGGTTTTCCCCAAGAGAGGAAGCGGGATATGGGAAGACAGGCGGCGTTTGAGGCGCTGATGAGAGTAGAAAAAGACGGTTCGTATTCAAATATTGCGCTCGATCACATTCTTGAAAAAAGCGGGCTTTCACAGCGTGACAAGAAATTTGCCACAATGCTTTTTTACGGCGTACTTGAAAAAATGCTGCTGCTGAACTATAATATAGCTGTCCGTTCACAAAGACCGCTGAATGAGATAGATGAAGAAATAATAGTTGCCCTCCGTATGGGTATGTACCAGATATTCTTTGCGGATTCCGTTACGGATGCCGCCGCAGTGAACGAAACAGTTTCGCTGTGCAGGAGGAACGGACTTGATAACGCAGCCGGATTTGTCAACGGCATACTCCGTGCAGCCGCCAGAGATAAAGAGCCTAAGCTGCCCGACCCGAAAAAAGGAAAAAACAAGTATTATTCCATAAAATATTCGTGTCCGGAAGAAATAATAAAGCTCTGGAGAAAAAGCTACGGCGATGATATAACAATCGGTATGCTTTCGGCACTTTCCGAAAGACCGCCGCTTTTTGTGAGGGTCAATACACTTAAAACAACGGCGGAGGAACTGATCTGTTCGCTTCAAAAAAGCGGAGTGAAGGCGGAGAGCTTCGGAACTGTCGATAATTGCCTGTTGGTTTATGACACGGGTGCAGTCGAAAAGCTGCCGCAGTTCCGTGAGGGACTGTTCCATGTTCAGGATGCTGCTTCACAGCTTTGCTGCCGTGTGCTTGACCCGCAAAAAAATCAGACTATGCTTGATGTTTGTTCCGCTCCGGGAGGAAAAAGCTTTACCTGCGCCGAGATGATGGAAAATACAGGAAAAATTCTTTCCTGCGACCTTTATCAGTCCCGTCTCAGCCTTGTAAAAAGCGGTGCGCAGCGTCTCGGCATAGATATTATAACCACAAAGGAATGTGACGCTTCGGAGCTGGATGCAGATATTTCCGCCGACAGGGTGCTTTGTGATGTGCCGTGTTCGGGGCTGGGGATAATCCGCAGAAAGCCGGAGCTTAGATATAAAAAAGATCTCGGTCTTGAAGCACTGCCCGAACTGCAGTATAAAATACTGTGCAGGGCAGCAGAATATGTAAAGAGCGGCGGGAAGCTTGTTTACTCTACCTGTACGCTCGACCCCGCAGAAAACAGCGGGATAGTCCGGAGATTCCTCAGTGAACACACGGATTTTTGTCCGGAACAGATAGTTCTGCCGGAAGGGATAAAAAGGGCTGTGGAAGAAGAAGAAAATGAGCTTACACTGTTCCCGCATATCAGCGGGACGGACGGTTTCTTCATCTCCCTCATGCAAAGGAAGTGAATCGTATGCCGAAGGATATCGGCTCAATGTTTGAAAATGAAATATCAGAGGAACTTGCTGCTTTTGGTGAGCCGTCGTACCGTGCCGCACAGGTTTTTAAATGGGTGCAGTCGGGAGTAAAAAGTTTTGACGAAATGACCAACGTGTCTAAGAAATTAAGAAAAAAACTTGTAGAAAATTACTATTTATCTTCTGCGGCTATTGAAAAAAAATTGATTTCGGATTATGATGGTACAAGGAAATACCTTCTGTCATTCCATGACGGAGAAGCAGTTGAATCTGTGCTGATGCAGTACCATCACGGCTATACGAGCTGTATCTCCACTCAGGTGGGCTGTAAAATGGGCTGTACCTTCTGCGCTACCGGAAAGAGCGGATTTTCGAGAAACCTTACCGCTTCCGAAATGCTTGCCCAGCTTCGTGCCGAACAGGAGGACGCAGGTATAAGGATATCAAACATCGTACTGATGGGAATGGGCGAACCGCTTGACAATTTTGACAATGTGGTGCGCTTTCTGAAACTCGTCGGAGACGATAAGGGTCTTAATATCGGGATGCGCCACATCTCGCTTTCCACCTGCGGTATCGTTCCAAAAATATATGAGCTTGCGGATATGAAGCTGCAGCTCACGCTTTCGGTGTCGCTCCATGCGCCCAACGACCAGATCAGGAGCCGCACTATGCCGATAAACAGAAAATACGGGATCGGCGAGCTTTTAAAGGCCTGCCGGTATTATATAGATCAGACAGGAAGAAGAATATCTTTTGAATATGCGATGATAGACGGAGTGAATGACAGCAGTGCAAATGCTCAGGAACTTGCGTCAAAGTTAAAGGGGATGCTTTGTCATGTGAACCTTATCCCGGTCAACACTGTTGGCGGGACGGGCTATCAGAAAAGCAGAATGGACAGGATAAAAAGCTTTATTGCCGTGCTTGAAAGAGCCGGTATAACAGCCACTGTCCGGAGAACACTCGGAAGTGATATAAATGCGTCATGCGGACAGCTCCGCAGGTCGTATATAAAGGAGGAAGGATCAGAATGAAAGTATATTCCGGAAGCGATATCGGTCTGAAAAGAAATTCAAATCAGGATTACTGCAAGACCGGTGAACTGTCCGACGGAGTGGTATGGGCCGTTGTTTGCGACGGTATGGGAGGAGCAAACGGCGGGTGTACTGCAAGCAGTGTTGCCGCGGAGACAATTGCTGATTATTTTACGGAATACTACGATCCTGAAATGTCATCCGGCAGTATCAGGGATCTTATGGAGGATGCTGTCAGCGAAGCCAACGAAGAGGTCTATCGGATGTCGCTTGAGGATCCGTCTCTTTATGGAATGGGAACGACCGTTGTATTTGCTCTTGCAAAGAACGGAAAGATCCATATTGTCCATGCCGGAGACAGCCGCGCTTATCTTTACCGTGACGGCAGGCTTTTTCGTGTTACAACAGATCACTCCGTTGTTCAGGAGCTTGTTTCTGCGGGCAGGATAACAGATGAAGAGGCAAGGAACCATCCAAGCAGAAATATCATTACAAGAGCGCTCGGCGTGGAGCCTGAATTGTTCACGGATTATAATTCGGAAGAATTCGGCAGCGGCTGTATGCTTATGATATGTACTGACGGTCTTTCGGGCTATTTCGGGGACGATGACCTGTGCAGGCTTATGGAAGAAAATGTCGGTGAAAAACTTATTGAAAGACTGATAAATGCGGCAAAGGATATGGGCGGCAGTGATAATATCACCGTTGCCGTAATTGCCGAGCAGTAAAAGAAGGGAGTTTTTTTATGGATAAATATACCGGAAAAAGACTTGACGGCAGATATGAGATTCAGGAGCTTATCGGAGTCGGCGGAATGGCGATGGTCTATAAGGCTTATGATAATCTTGATGACAAGACCGTCGCAATAAAAATACTCAAGGATGAGTTTCTTGGCAACGAGGAGTTTATAAGACGCTTCAAAAATGAGTCAAAAGCCATCGCTGTACTCTCTCACCCGAATATCGTAAAGGTCTATGATGTCAGCTTCGGCGACAGGATACAGTATATCGTCATGGAGTACATAGACGGCATCACCCTGAAGGAATATATCGGCCAGCAGAATGTCATTCCGTGGAAAGAGGCAGTGCATTTTACGGTTCAGATACTCCACGCTCTCCAGCATGCACATGAAAAGGGCATCGTTCACAGGGATGTGAAGCCGCAGAATATCATGCTTCTTCAGGACGGCACAATAAAGGTCACGGACTTCGGCATTGCAAGATTTTCAAACAATGAGACCCGCACAATGACCGACAAGGCTATCGGATCAGTACACTATATCGCACCGGAACAGGCAAGAGGCGGAGTTACTGACGGAAAGGCGGATATCTATTCCGTCGGCGTTATGCTCTATGAGATGCTCACCGGCAAGCTGCCGTTTGATGCGGACAGCGCAGTTTCGGTCGCTATCATGCAGCTCCAGACAGAACCCAAGCCGCTCAGAGAGATCAATTCAAAAATACCTGAGGGCATCGAAGAAATCACACTCAAGGCTATGCGCAAGGAACCCAGACAGCGCTATGAAAGCGCCAAGGAAATGCTCGAGGCTATCGAGACCTTCCGCATGAACCCTGCAATAAAATTCGACTACAACTATACAGATGATGACAAGGCAAAAACAAGATATGTCGAGTCTATCGGCAAGGCTGCCGAAAAAGCTCCCGCAGAGCCGTACCGTGAAGAGGTGAACAGCATTTATTATGAAGAGGCAGGATCTTCAAAGGCAAAAACGGCAGTTGTCTGGATCACCGTTCTTTCCGGTATCCTCGTCCTTGCGGCTCTCATATTCTTTATGTTCAAGATAATCCAGAATGTCACAAAACAGGATAACGCAGAGACCGTTGATGTTCCGAATCTTGTCGGAATGAAAATTGATGAGGTAGAAAGCAATAAAAACTATAAATTCAATTTCGTTGTCAGGGACAGCAATGTCAGCGACGGCAAGGAACTCAACACCGTTACCGCACAGGAGCCTGAGGCAGGTTCTAAAAAGGTAAAGGAAAATGCTACCATAAAGCTGACCGTCTATACAAACAAGCAGAAGATCGAAGTTCCGAAGGTCAAGAACTATACCGAACAGAACGCCCTGAAAAAGCTTCAGGAAAAAGGCTTTGCAGAGCCTGATATCCAGAAGATATATTCAAATACGGATCCTGCCGGCACAGTTATCGACTGCTCGCCTCAGGAGACCACAAAGCAGTATCCCGATACTACAATAACACTTATCGTAAGTGACGGTCCTGCTCCCGAAGAGATCATTATTCCCGATGTTGCAAACAAGACCTATGAGAAGGCAAAGGCTGACCTCGAGACTCTCGGATTTCTGACGGATCGTGTAAATATCGCAAGCGACCTTGAACCGGGTTTTGTTGTCGGTACGGATCCTCTTCCCGGAAACAAGCTCAAAAAGAGAAAGGTCACTATTCAGGTCAGCGACGGCAGCAAGATCAAGAGAAGCCTTGAATATACTGTCGGACTTCCTGAGGAGGAATACGGCGAGATCGCTGTAAAGGTCATCCAGAACGAGCCTAACGGAGAAAACAAGGTACTCTTTGACCAGAACGTTATCCCCGGCGAGGGAACAAGAGTTGTTATCACACTTGATCCTGACGGCGCAGTAAATAATGAAAAGAAGATCACCGTTATGGTTGACGGAACAAAGTGGGAGACTGTTATCTTCAATTTTGAGAACCAGACAACCCAGTCAACGGATGCTCCATACAAGCTCAACTATAAGATCAAGACTCCGAGCCTTATGGAGGACAAAAAGGCTGCATACAACGAGATGGTAATGTTTGTGGAGACATTTGATTTCTCTGCTATCCATGATAAGGACACCCGCCTGTCTGCAAAGTCAAACGTCAAGGAGACCATGAGTACATACGGCGCTTATGACGAAGAAGAGGGCGTATATTCCGGAAGAATATTCACAGCTTCTACTATCGCTGATATCCAGTCTGTTCTTGAAGAGGCTGAAACAGAGCTTGCTTCGATCTATCAGTATTATCTTGAAATAGATGAGCCTTCAGAGGACGAAAGTTCAGAGGATGAAAGCTCAGAGGAAGATTCAGAGGATGAAAGTTCGGATGAGTCTGAGGACGAAAATTCTGAGGAAGAATCCGATGACGATGAGACCTCAGAGGATGAAGAAAACAATGACTGATAACACAGCAGAAAAAACCAGAGAACTTACAGGATTGATCGTAAAGGCAATCAGCGGCTTCTATTATATTGAAGCCGCTGACACTGTTTATGAGTGTAAAGCAAGAGGACTGTTCCGCAAAAAGGGGATAACGCCTTCTGTCGGCGACAGGGCTGAGATCGCCGTTTTTGAGGACGGTACAGCTTCTCTCGAGAATATCCTTCCAAGAAAGAATTATCTTATACGTCCGCCGCTTGCAAATCTTGACAGGCTGTTTATTGTGTCGTCAGTGTCTGAGCCGGCACCGAACACGCTTATTATAGACAAGATAACGGCTGTTGCTTTTGAAAAGGGAATAGAACCCATAGTTGTTTTTACAAAAAGCGATCTTGCCGACTGCACCGGACTTTTGGAAACATACAGCAGTGTCGGGATAAAGGCTCTGTCTTATTCCATACACTCGCCGAAGGATCAGGAAATAATACTCGGACTGATGAAGGACAAAATATCGGCATTTACCGGCAACACGGGCGTTGGAAAGTCTTCTCTTCTCAATTCGCTTTTTCCGGAGCTTGAAATAGCCACATCCGAGATCAGCAAAAAGCTCGGAAGGGGCAGACACACAACAAGACACAGCGAACTTTACAAGGTCGGCGGAGGCTATGTTGCGGATACACCCGGATTTTCTGCGCTTGATATCGAGCGTTATGAAGTTATAATGAGCGATGAGCTTGCGGGATGTTTTCCGGAGTTTTCGGAGTATACTTCCGGCTGCCGCTTTTCGACCTGCTCACACACCTGTGAAAAGGGCTGTGCGGTGCTTGAGGCGGTCGAACAGGGAAGAATACCTCGTTCACGCCACAACAGCTATAAGATGATGTACGATGAGGTAAAGGATATTCCGGAATGGAAAATGAAGCAGAAAAATTCCGGCGGGAGATGACTATGACTAAGAGACGATGTGTTATTATCGGAGCCTCTCCCGATACGGATGCTGAGATCATCAGAGAAAATATCTGTCCGGATGACTTTGTTGTCTGCGCTGACGGAGGACGGCTGTTTGCAGAGGCAGCGGACATTATGCCTGATCTTATAATAGGGGATTTTGATTCGTCGGATATTCCGGAAAGATCCGGCTGCGAAAGAATTATTCTTCCGGTGAAAAAGGACGACACAGATACTCTTTACTGCATAAAGGAGTGCATAAAAAGAGGATATACTGAGTTTCTTCTCTTGGGCATGACCGGCGGAAGGGCAGACCACACCTTTGCAAATTACAGTGCGCTGCTTTATCTTTCGGAAAGAGGGATAAAAGGCAGTATCATAGGTCCGGAAGGCGTTTGCGGGATGATATCGGACAGCAGCATAAATATCGAAGGAAAAAAAGGCTGCGGATTCGGGATATTTCCTTTCGGATGTGAGAGGTGCAGAGTGACGCTCAGGGGTTTTCTTTATGAGATCGAAGATACCGTGCTTACTGCGGGATATCCCATAGGTGTCAGCAACGAGATAACATCAGACAGTGCCTTTGCAGAGGTGCATGACGGAAACGCTCTGTTCTTTGTTTACAAAAACAAATAAGAAAGCTGCGGGATCGGCCGCAGCTTTTTTTGTGTCAAAAAATGAATGACTGAATAGTATGTTACTGTAAGAGGCAGGCATCCCGGAAAACAGCCGGGAAAATGATCGTCCGGAAGGGGATAACAGCAATGAGAAGAAAATGCTTCAGAGGAAAAACTATGCTTTCGTTCAGTCTGGGACTGCTTGTTTCACGAATACTGCCGCCGTGCTGGCTGGTTATCGTCATAGCCGTGCTGCTTGTGATAACCTCATTTTTCACGTCATGGTGCAAATGCTGAAAGGGGTACTTATTTATGAAGATCGTAATTGTTGAGAAACCGAAATTCTGGGGATTTTTTCTCAGGAGGATGTTCGGCATCAAAAAGCTGAAGGATAATGACGGTGTACAGCTTTCCGCAGAGTGAGCCGCAGATAAAACAGGTTTTGTCTGATGTGTAAAAATTTATAAAATCTGCAAAAATTTTTAGTAAATGTTTGAAAAATGTATAGAGCTGTGGTATAATAGGGATGAATCATTTTGGGCGGTGAAAAATATGCTTGAACGCATTCAGGCCTGGGACTCCAGAATGCTGATGCATTTTGCAAAACGGCATACTCCGGTACTAAACAAAATAATGATCCTTATTACATCCACAGGAAACGGCGGATGTATATGGTTTGCGCTG
>DBWG01000123.1:78901-96695 GCA_002308635.1 Ruminococcaceae bacterium UBA1244
AAGGATAAGACCCTGCAACAAGGAGTTCGATGAATACCTTCTCATTGAGAACCCGCCGCACTATTCGTTCCCTTCCGGTCATACGGGAGCATCCTTTGCAGTTGCAACAGTGGTCGCCTGTTTGTGTCCGCCGATCGGGCCGGCTGCGCTGATCTATGCTTCCCTGATAGGGCTGTCGAGGCTGTACCTTCTGGTGCATTATCCGACAGATGTTATGGCAGGAGTCATCATCGGGATAGTCTGCGGACTGGTTTCCATCCCGTTTGCACAGTCGATACCGATGTTTTCCTTTCAGATCTGATAAAAAGAGCTTTTCCCTGTACTCCGGTACAGGGATTTTTTTGCGCTCAGGAATACTCCGCCGTGTGAACACATATATTTATATAGTGTGAGGGCATTATAAAAAAATAAATTTTAAGGAGTGCATGAGAATGAAAAAGGCGGTTTCGGTTCTTGCAGCAGGAGTAATGTCAGTTTCTCTTTCTCTTCCGGCTTTTGCCGCTGTTTTTTTTCCCGACGATACCTCAGGCAGCACAACTGTCAAGCATCAGATGGATCCTGCCGGTATCGCTGAGATGTCTGAAAAGATCGTTTTCAGAAACGGTCAGTCAGCTGAAGCACGGCCTGAAATTTATGCTCAGGAAGAAAACAGGTCTGTTCCTGCCGCCGGAAGCGTATCTGCAGGAACGCCGTCAGGAAAAATATCATCGCCTGTAGGATAGCTTGCTGTAAGCTATGAAAACGTGTCTGACTGCGGAGGTGATGATATGAAAAAGCGTGTATTATTTATCCCTGCGGTAATGTTTGTCATCCTGGTGTTCCATACTCCGGTTTCGGCGGAAGAGGTCAGGGTGGTGAAGATCGTCCCCGATTCTCACAGCGTTTATATCAGCGTCATCGGCAATGGTCATGTTGAAGCCGGCGGCGGAAATATCAAAAACGGCAGGCTGAATCTCAGCCGTCAGGAGGCACAGGAATATGTTATCGAAGCAGACGAGGGCAATGTGATCGAAAAGCTGTATTATAACGGTGAGGACAAGACCGGACTGCTCAGCGGGAATAAATTTACGGCTGAGCCTATCACCGCAGACAGCCGCATGATAGTGATTTTCAGGAGAGATCCTCAGACAAAGTATGACAGGAGCCTGACAGAACCCGATGAGGAATATTTTCTCACCGGAGAAAATGGAGATACAGTTCTTCTTGCTGCGGTACTGCTGATATCATTAGGCGGAGCGGCTGCTGTTTATATTCTCAGGGGAAAAAACAGAAACAAATAAAAGAGAAAATACTTTACAATTCGACCTTTCGGGGTCGAATTTTTTTGTCTGTGCGGGTATATATGAAAGGAGGAAAATTTTTGTGTCAAAGACAGGTCAAAAATAAAACGAGCCGGAGATACATAGGACATCTTTCCGGTGCATAGGAATAGGAGGGAATAAAATGGATCCGACAATAATAAGCGCCCTGCTTGCATTCGGAGGATCGCTCATCGGCACCTTTGCGGGAATAATAACCGGCAGCAGGCTGACGGATTACCGTTTGAAGGAGCTGGAAAAAAAGCAGGACAAGCATAATCTCGTCATCGAGAGGACTTACAGATTAGAGGAACGTGTAGAGCTTATCGAAGAGCGGCAGAAGGTCGCAAATCACAGGATAAGCGACTTGGAGGAGAAAAAAGTATGAAGTATTTTTCAAAGGAATGGATAAAGGCGGCAGCGGTAAGAGCGGTAAAAACCTTTGCACAGACTGCCGCAGCTATTATCGGAGTATCGGCGGCATCCGGTGAGATAAACTGGCTTGCCGTGATCTATACTTCGGCAGTATCGGGGATACTCTCGCTGCTGACATCGGCAGCGGGACTTCCAGAGATCAGCGACAGGGAGGTGCTGTCAGATGAAAAACGGGATTGACGTTTCATACGCTAACGGAAAAATAGATTGGGAAAAAGCAAAGAATGATATCGGTTTTGCGGTCATCAGGAGTTCATTCGGTTCCGATCTTCCGGGTCAGACGGATAACTGCTATCATCGGAACGCAGAGGGCTGTATCAGCAGCGGGATACCATTCGGCACTTATCATTTTGCATATTTTACAGACAGTGAGAGTGCAAAAAAAGAAGCCGCATTTGCAATAAGGCTTGCTGATATGTACAAAAAGCACGTCAGGTTCATAGCGCTCGACATCGAAGAGGACAGTGTGCGTTATGCTTTACAGTGCGGGGCATCGCCGGACTGGACGGAATGTGCATTGGTGTTTTTGGAGTGCATAAAAAAAGCCGGCTACAGACCGGTGCTTTATGCAAATCAATCATGGATCGTCAGTATGTACAACTGGGAAAAGCTGAAGGACTATCCTCTTTGGTATGCTGCACCCGGCGCTGAAAAGCCTGCATACAAGTGTGATGTGTGGCAGTATTCATGGAGCGGGAAGGTCAGCGGAATCAGCGGGAATGTTGATCTTGACCGCTGCTTTGACGAAAGCATCTTTGAAGGCGGAAAGCTGCAGGACGGGGAGATCAGTCAGATAAATTCATCCGCAGAGGTGAAATATACCGTAAGGGTAAAGTCATCAGACGGAGAGAATATCCGCTCAGGCGCAGGCACATCATACAGGATACTCGGCGCAGTTCCGTATGGCGCAAAGCTTTCAATAAGCCGTCAGACCTCAGGCGGCGGCTACACATGGGGGCTTACGGAGTATCAGGGAATAAAGGGCTGGATAGCCCTGAACTTTACCGAAAAAATCCACGACAAAAGCATCGAAGAGCTTGCACGTGAAGTTATCCTTGGAGAATGGGGAGCAGGCGAGGAGCGCAAAAGACTTCTCACACAGGCGGGATATGACTACTATGCCGTACAGAAGCGTGTGAACGAGATCATGGGATAAAAAAAGAGACTGCCGGAAAAACGGCAGTCTTTTTTGTGCAGCATTAGTTATCAGTCATCGCAGTCTTTGCAGCCCTTTTTCTTGGACTTGCGGATAAGAGATATGATAAAGAGAACGGTCGCTGTGCAGGCAGCAATGCAGATGATCTTCTTTCTGAGCTGTTCTCTTCTTTCCTGCTCCTTGAGTTCTGCAATGATGTCGTCATCCAGAACGATGTCGTCATTCTCGATATTGATAACGTCATCTTCGTCAATATCTTCATCGGTATCAGTGCTGGGGCATTTTGCATACTTAGCCTTGAGCTTCTTTACGATATTGCTGAGAGCGGCAAAAAGGTGTTTGCCTTCAGCATCAGTATCACATTCATCATCGCAGTCACTGAAATCATATTCAGCATCATCGGCTGCTGTTTCTGCGGTTTCTTCAACAGTTGTTTCAGCAGCTTCGGCTGTTTCAGCGGCTGCAGTTTCCTCTGCAGGTGCAGCTGTCTCTTCTGCTGCGGCCGTTTCTTCTACCGCTGCTTCTACAGAAATATTATCTTTCTTTGACATTTTTATACTCCCTTTCAATAAAATTCAGGTTGGTGACGATTACATTCTATCATATTTACACAAATAAGTCAACCTGCAAAACACTGGTAATCACAGTTTTTTGCAGGCTGACGTGCGGTTTCAGAAAAAATTTTATTTAAGAGCCTCTATTGCTGCCTCTATCATAGCTATCTTTTCGGCATACTTAGCGGCATTTGCCCTTACTTCGGCAACGACCTTTTCGGGAGCCTTTGCCATAAAGCCCTGATTGTTGAGCTTCTTCGAGTTGAATTCAAGGTCTTTCTTTGCGGATTCGAGTTCCTTGTTGAGGCGCTTGAGTTCTGCTTCCTTGTCAACAAGCTCGTCCATCGGGATATAGATCTTAGCGTCGGCGGTAACTACGGTAACTGCGCCGTCGATGTCATAGCTTTCGGCAACATTTACTTCGTTAGCGCCTGCAAGACGGCAGAAGAAACGGCTTCCGTTTTCAAAGGGCTTCTGTTCCTTTGCGGCGATGAAGATGCTGGCTTTTCTTGACGGCGGAACATTCATTTCTGCTCTGCGGTTCCTGATAGCCTTGATAGCGTCCATTACCATAGTCATTTCCCTTGCGGCTTCGGGATAGCTGTTTTCCTCTGAATATACAGGGAACTGCTGGAGCATGATAGTTTCGCCTTCATGCGGCAGAGCCTGCCATATTTCTTCGGTGATGAAGGGCATGAACGGATGGAGCAGTTTAAGAGCCTTGTCGAGTACCCATACGAGGACCTGACGTGCATTCTGAGCGGATTCGCCTTCGGTCTGGAGTCTTGCCTTTGTAAGCTCTATGTACCAGTCGCACAGGCAGTCCCAGATGAAGTCGTAGAGCTTCTGAACAGCAATGCCGAGTTCATACTTTTCAAGGTTCTCGGTAACTTCCTTTGTAACGGTATTGAGTGTCGAGATTATCCACTTATCCTCAGCCATAAGCTCACTGGGAAGCTCGTTCTTCACGTCATGGCCGTCGATATTCATGCGGATGAATCTTGCGGCATTCCAGAGCTTGTTTGCAAAGTTTCTGCTTGCGGTTATTTTTTCTTCGGAATAGCGCATATCGTTTCCGGGGGCGTTTCCGGTAACGAGAGTGAGCCTGAGAGCGTCAGCGCCGTATTTGTCGATTATCTCAAGCGGGTCTATACCGTTGCCGAGCGACTTGCTCATTTTTCTGCCGAGAGCGTCACGCACAAGACCGTGTATCAGCACCGTATCAAACGGAGCCTTGCCTGTATGTTCGATACCGCTGAACATCATTCTCATTACCCAGAAGGGAATGATATCATAGCCTGTTACAAGTACGCTTGTGGGATAGAAATATTCCATTTCGGGAGTGTTGTCCGGCCAGCCGAGTGTGCTGAACGGCCAGAGCGCAGAAGAGAACCATGTATCGAGAGTATCGGGATCCTGACGCATTTTCTTTCCGCACTTGGGGCAGAAGGCTTCATTTTCCTTTGTTACGACAGTTTCGCCGCAGCCGTCACAGTAGAATGCGGGTATCTGATGTCCCCACCAGAGCTGACGGGAAATACACCAGTCACGGATATTTTCGAGCCAGTGGAAATATGTTTTTTCAAAGTGCGGCGGAACGAACTGTGTATCGTCATTCTTAACAGCGTCAATTGCAGGGCCTGCAAGGGGCTTCATCTTAACGAACCACTGCTTTGAAACTCTCGGTTCAACAGTTGTAGAACAGCGGTAGCAGGTGCCGACATTATGGCTGTAGTCCTCGATCTTTACGAGAGCGCCTTCTTCTTCGAGATCCTTTACGATAGCCTTTCTTGCTTCGTATCTGTCCATTCCGGCATATTTCGGATAGTCGTCGGTGATCTTTGCGTCGTCTGTCATTACGTTTATGACAGGAAGGTTATGGCGCAGACCTACTTCAAAGTCGTTGGGGTCGTGAGCGGGAGTGATCTTTACAACGCCCGTTCCGAAGTCCATCTCAACGTACTCGTCGGCAACTATCGGGATCTCTCTGTGAACGAGCGGAAGAATAAGAGTCTTTCCGACAAGGTCTTTGTAGCGCTCGTCATTCGGGTTTACTGCAACGGCGGTATCGCCGAGGAGAGTTTCGGGACGTGTGGTAGCAAGGTTTATGTAGCCGGTGCCGTCCTTGAGCGGATAGCGCAGGTGCCAGAAATGACCTGCCTGCTCCTCGTATTCTACCTCTGCGTCAGAGATAGAGGTAAGGCAGTGCGGACACCAGTTGATTATCCTTTCGCCTCTGTAGATAAGTCCTTTTTCATAGAGGTTGCAGAAAACTGTCTTTACAGCCTTATTGCAGCCTTCATCCATAGTAAAGCGTTCACGCTCCCAGTCTGCGGACGAACCCATTTTTCTGAGCTGTTTTACTATCCTTCCGCCGTATTCCTTACGCCAGTTCCATGCACGTTCAAGGAATTTTTCTCTTCCGATATCCTCTTTTGTGATGCCTTCCCTACGCATAGCCTCAACGATCTTAGCTTCGGTAGCTATAGAAGCGTGGTCTGTGCCGGGAAGCCAGAGAGCGCTGCAGCCCTGCATCCTTTTGAATCGGATAAGTATATCCTGAAGCGTATTGTCAAGCGCATGACCCATGTGGAGCTGTCCCGTAATGTTCGGCGGCGGCATCATTATGGTGTAAGGTTTTTTGTTTTTGTCGATCTCGGCATGAAAATAGCCGCTTTCTTCCCAGGTCTTATATATCCTGTCCTCGAATTCGCCTGGAGCGTATGCTTTTGCAAGCTCTTTTTCCATAATTTTCTTCCTCCGGATTATTTATATCTTTTCGTTGCTGATGTTCTAAAAAGAAAATCACCCAGAATAGTATTATCCCACTAATAAGCGGTTTTGTCAACTATTCGGGGTGAGTTTTTGCTGTCTGTAGATCTCAATATCTGTGATAAGTACGCTGAGCCGCCGTTTCGGGATCATTGATAACGATAAGACCTGGGGTGCATCCTAAAACTATGAGTGCTATCCCGCCGGCGATAAATATGATTCCAAGAAATGTATAACCGATAACGGCGGCTGTATTATCACGTTGGTCATCGGCGGCTTCCGGCTCTTCAGGATCAACAAGCAGTTCATAATACTGGTGCAGGGGTGATTCCTCGCCCTTTCTGAGAGCCATTCCCCATGATTCATATTCTGTGCCCTCAAAGGTGAATTTGTAGACAGGATGATATGAATAATAGACGTGTGAGTGTTTGTTTCCTCTGCGGTAGTGCTTTTGCTTATGTATTTCCGTGCAGTAGGCAACGACCGGTATTTTACATCGTGATTTGCTGACGATACGGCTGCCTATAATGGTCATTTCCGCCCATGCGCCGAAGGTGAATATTATTGAGCCGAACAGCACCATCGGAAAGCATATCTTCATCTGATCGAAAATATCCGTAAATGTCACTCTCAGAAAGTACATGATACCTATAACTGCCGCATCGGCAAATATCAGTATTATTGAGGTCTTTAAGCGTTTGCTGGGACGTGAAAGCTTAAAAAACTGATTTCCTAAAACTATGATAGGTATAACAATGGCAAGTCCCCACAGTTCATTGTTAACAGCGAGAATGATCGAACCTGTTATCAGGAATATAAAGGTCGTCAGTTTTATTGCAGCTGCTTCCTTAGGTGTAGGAGTCGGTCCGGCTTTTTTGTGTTTGTTTGACTGGTATATGTCAGGTTCATCCAATTCAAAAACATCTCCTTGTTATGTTTGCGATATCATAGGATAATAAAGCTTGTAATAAAGAATGCAAGTCCTCCGGCTGTAAAGGCAAGCCCTGCAAAAGTAGTCATGACGATAACGCCGACATTCGACCGCAGTTCATGTATGCAGTGGGGGTCATTCGGATCAATATAAATATAGTGGACGGAGTTGAGAGGATACTTTATCTTATTCTCGAAATACTCAGCGCTCTTTATGTAGGAAACTCCGTTATAAACATATTTATATACCGGACAATAAAGAGTGACATAATAGGATGTTCCGTTGGATTTTCGTTTTTCGCTTTTGTTTTCTATGTCGATGGTAGTGGCCTGCACCTTTTTGCTGCACTTCATTCTTGATCTGATGTTCAGTATAAGCGGCACTATCGTCAGTCCAAGACCAACGCAGGTGAATATCGAACCCATTACGCCTCCGCCGAAGTTGTCCGACATTTTTTCAAAGTTGTCCGGATATTCCCTGCTGAGACGATACAGCATGAAACAGGCGAGTGCTTCAAAAAGAATGAGAAAAACGGCAGTCTGTGTGCGGTGCGCCGCCGGAACGGTATTGTATACGCAAAATCCGAACACAATAATAACAGGAAAAAAGCACATCGGCCAGTTTTCCCCGTTGTACACCATTACACCGCTGAGAGCAACCACTGCTGCTAAAGGGAGCAGAAACAGCATTACTGTGAACATGGATTCTTTTTCTTTGCCGTTTGCTCCTCTCCGGATGTTTTTTTCATTATAGTCGTTCATATCCTTATCCCCTTTCAAAAGCGGAAAGACCGGCATATATCTGTCAGTGCGTCATAAGACTGAGTGTTTCGGACATTTCTATGATAAAGTACAATACTGACCACCCCATGAGTACAAGTCCGAAAATGAAACAGAATATTGAGACCGCAGATATTTTATTGACCGCATATATGTCAGACGGGTCATCAGGGTCAACGAGCAGTGTGCAGACAGTACCTGTTTTTGGGGCTTTGAGCGTGGGATTATTGCTGTCCATAGATTCATAATGCTTTCCGTTGTAAGCATATTGATATATAGGACGGAAAATCGAGACGTTTTTTCCTCTGCCGTCGGGAATATAGTCAGTCATCACTTTAAAGCAGGTACCGGTAGTTGTTTCGGTGCAGTTCTTTTTCTTTTTCGGACCTGTAAAGATCCTTCCTGCCGTCAGATAGAATCCCCAGAAGAACAGGACTGCTTCAAACAAATGAAGTGCGGAGTGCTTTGACAGGGCAAGTGTGAACATCGGGAAGGATAATCTTAAAAATACCATTGCTGCTGCAAACACAGCGTCAAATATCATAAAGATGCCAAAATTTCTTGAACGTCTTACAGGCCATGATATGAAGAATACCATGAGTCCGGCAATTATCTGCACAGCAAACGGGAGCGTTACCCAGAACTCGCCTGAGAAAAGAGAAAGTACCGTCACTCCGGAGGTTATCAGTACCCATGCAAAAAACGAGATCAGAAGCGGTGCGGACATTTTTTTAGGTTCCGGTATCGGGAGCGGCGGAGGTGTGTGAGCTGCCTCAACTGCCTGTTCGAGATCTTTTGTCTCACGGGAATTGAAAGGATCCCTGAATTCATCCTGATAAGGTAAACGGGAAGTTTCTACGTTATATGAACCTCCATAAGGTTCCTGTGCAGGACGTGTATTCTGCGGATACGGGCGCTCAGTACGCTGATACGGATTCTGATTCTGCGGGTACGGGCGCTCATTGCGCTGATACGGATTCTGATTCTGCGGGTACGGGCGTGCAGTGTGCTGATACTGAGGCTCAGGCTGACGTGAAGGCGGGTCGATGGAAGATGTGTCGTATGTATTTATATCATCAAAATTATTGTTTCCGAATTCGTTGTTTTCCTGATAACCCGTGCCGCCGAGCCAGCCGCTTGTCCCGCTGAAATCGAAGGAGTCACGGTTTCGTGAACGGCCGTTATTGTTAGGATCGTTCAAAGTATATCACCCCTGATATGTATTTTTTTCTATTATAGCACAGCGGAGAGGAATATACAACAAAATTGTCGGAAAACAGCAATTCGATATTTCAAAATCTACAGAAAATATTGCGTTTTTTATAAATATTTGTTATAATATCCATAAGTATATGCGAAAGAAATTTCCGCAGCTGTTAAAGAAAGGCTGATAGATTTGAGCGACAAGAAAAAAGAAGATGATAAAAATAAAAAGGAGCTGTCTTTTGAAAACAAAGCCTCAAAGACCGCTAAGGGAGGCAGGTCTGCAAGACAGACGAAAGCCGACAAGCAGCCGAAGACCGTAAAGGGCAGAAAAAAATCCGCTTCGATGACAGATGCGGTGCTGAAGCCCGTAAAGCTTTATTCTCCGCCGGATTTCCCGTTCCATAACAGGGAGCTGAGCTGGATAGACTTTAACACAAGGGTACTTGAAGAAGCTTTTGAAAAAGACAATCCCGTGCTTGAGAGGGTAAAGTTCCTTGCGATAACGGCATCGAACCTTGATGAATTCTTCATGGTGCGTGTTGCCGGAGTTATGGACAGGATGCACTCAAAGCAGAGCGTGCCTGATGAGTCCGGAATGACCCCGCTGCAGCAGTTCGAGAGGCTGAGCGAAAAGATACACGAGTTCTCAAAGAAGCAGTATTCCTGCCTTCACAGATCGGTCATCCCTGCCCTGAAAAAGCAAAAGCTCAGGTTCCTCAAAATAAAGGAGCTGTCAAAGGCGCAGAAGCAGAAGGTGGATGAATATTTTGACAGGTTCATTTTCCCTGTACTCACACCGCTTGCTGTGGACACATCAAGACCGTTCCCGCTGCTTGCAAACAAGAGCCTGAACATAGCCGTAAGACTGCTCAGGGACGGCGAGGATATCTTTGCCGTTGTACAGGTGCCGTCGATAATACCGAGATATTTTGAAGTAAAGGCGGATTCCGGAAGAGCTTTTGTTTTGCTTGAGGATATCATAATCAGCAGGCTCTCCGAGCTGTTTGAGCTTTATAAGATACAGGCATGCTGTCCGTTCCGCATCACGAGGGACTCCGATCTTGACATTGACGAGGAAGCCGACGACCTGCTCGTTGAGATAGAACATTCACTCAAAAAGCGTCAGAGAGGCGACCCGGTAAGGCTTGAACTGATCTCGAAGTGTGATGAGGCTTTGAAGCAGTTCCTTGTTGATATGCTCGAAGTTGATGAGCCGGAAATATATGAAGTATCTGGACCTCTTGATCTTACGTTCTTCTCAAAATTCGGCGGGCTTGACGGTCTTGACGAGCTGAGGTTCACGCCTATAACTCCTGTGAACCCGCCTGCGGATTTCTTCGGATATGATGACGTATTTCAGGCTATCCGTGAAAAGGACAGAATGGTTCACCATCCATACGAAAGCTTTGACAGCGTTATAAAATTCATAAATCAGGCGGCAAACGACAGCGATGTTCTTGCAATAAAGCAGACGCTCTACCGTGTCAGCGGAAATTCACCCGTAATAGCCGCACTGATAAAGGCTGCCGAAAACGGAAAACAGGTCACCGTACTTGTTGAGCTTAAAGCCCGCTTTGACGAGGAAAACAACATAGGCTGGGCAAAGAAGCTTGAAAAGGCAGGCTGTCATGTAATATACGGTCTTGCCGGACTAAAGACCCATTGTAAGATACTTCTTGTTGTCCGCCGTGAACAGGACGGCATACGCCGCTATCTCCACATGGGTACGGGCAACTACAACGACATTACCGCAAGGTTCTATACCGATATCGGGATGTTCACCTGCGATGAAAAATTCGGCGAGGACGCTTCTTCGCTTTTCAATGTAATAACAGGCTATTCCACACCGCCTGTCTACAATAAGATGAAGGTCGCTCCGACAGGGCTCAGAAAATTCTTTGAAGAGATGATAAAGAACGAGACCGAAAACGCAAGAGCCGGTCTGCCGTCAGGCATAACCGCAAAGGTGAATTCCCTTGTTGACCCTGATATAATCAGACTGCTCTATAAGGCTTCACAGGCAGGAGTAAAGATAACTCTTATCGTGCGCGGGATATGCTGTCTTGTTCCCGGAATAAAGGGCATAAGCGACAACATACAGGTGCGCAGCATCGTCGGACAGCTTCTTGAACACAGCCGTATATTCATCTTTGAAAACGGCGGCATAAAGAAAATATATATGGGTTCTGCTGACTGGATGCAGAGAAACCTTGACAAGCGTGTAGAGCTTGTTTTCCCGATAGAGGATCCCGACCTTGTTGAGCGTTCATTCGGCATAATGAACAGGATGCTGAAGGATGTCCTCAACACAAGGATACAGCGTCCCGATACCTCTTATGAGCTTCTTGACCGCAGAGGAAAGAAGATACACAACTGTCAGAGAGAATTTTCCGACGAAGCCAAAAAAGCTCTCGCTTCAAAGAAGAATATCGTCAGGGAGGAACGTCAGTTCATTCCGCTGACGGGAGAAAACTTCAACATCCCGGAAGAGGTTTGATGAGTGTGGCGGAGTGCCTCCGCTGTCAATTTAAAACGCAGAAACATCAGTCGTAATCGCCCGCTTCGTGCTCCATAAAGGAGTACTCGGGCTGCTATCATATACGTCCAAAGTTTTGAGTGTGGAGTTTGAAGTTAATGTCAGAAATAAAATTATGCTAATCATGTTGTAAAATTTTACCGTTTGGTGTAAAATGGTATACAGATAAAATTACAGAAAAAAAGGAGTGTCATCCATGAAAAGAGTAGGTATTCTCACAAGCGGCGGCGACTGTCAGGGACTTAATTCCGCAATAAGGGGTCTCGCAAAGGGTCTTTATGAATATTACGGAAAAAAGGTCGAGATCTATGGCATCATTGACGGCTACAGGGGACTTATCCACGGCGAATACCGCCTTATGAAGCCGGAGGATTTTTCCGGCATCCTTACACGCGGCGGAACTATCCTCGGAACTTCAAGACAGCCCTTTAAGCTCATGCGTGTTATCGACGACGAAACAAGCATTGACAAGGTTGCCGAAATGAAAAAGCACTATGCCGAAATGAAGCTTGACTGCCTTGTTGTTCTCGGCGGAAACGGTACTCACAAAACCGCAAATATGCTCTCCGAAGAGGGACTTAATGTCGTTACTATGCCAAAGACCATCGACAACGACCTCTGGGGAACAGACGTTACCTTCGGTTTCCAGAGCGCTGTTGACATCGCAACAAACGTTATCGACTGCATCCACACGACTGCAACATCTCATGGAAGAGTTTTTATAGTTGAGTGTATGGGTCACAAGGCTGGCTGGCTGACGCTCCATGCAGGTATCGCAGGCGGCGCTGACGTTATACTTATCCCTGAGATACCTTATGATATCAATAATGTCATCAAGTGCATCAAAGCCCGCACAAAGAGCGGAAAGACTTTCTCTATCCTTGCCGTTGCAGAGGGTGCTGTCTCCAAGGAGATCGCAGAAATGCCCAAAAAGCAGAAGAAGGAAGCTATGGCAAATCTTATGTATCCGTCAATTTCCTACAAGATCGCTCACGAGATCGAAGAGGCTACGGGTCAGGAGACGAGAGTTACAGTGCCCGGCCACTTCCAGAGAGGCGGAAGTCCTGACGCTTATGACCGCTATATCACAACACTTTTTGGTGCTGCCGCTGCAAAGCTTATCATAAAAGAAAAATACGGCTTTATGACAGGTATGGTCAACGGAAAGGTCGTTCCCGTACCGCTCAGCGAGGTCGCAGGCAAGTTCAAGTCTGTTCCGGCAGACAGTAAGGTCATTAAGGCCGCAAAGGATATCGGTATCTGCTTCGGCGACTGATGACTTGATCTTGCGGAAAAAATCTATATATCCGGAGGGGTTTATTATGGAAGAAAAAATACCAGACAATCAATTAATAATGAAAGAGAGAAAGAGATGGGGCTTCTTCGGAATACCTTGGACGTTCACAAAATACAGTCTCTGGACAAAAAAGCTTGTGATCGAGCAGGGATTTTTCCGCAGTGTAGAAAACGAAGTTCTGCTCTACAGGATAGTTGACATAACCTATTCAAGAGGACTGTTCCAGAAGCTTTTCAAGCTCGGCACAATAACCGTTCATGCTCACGACAAGACTAATCCTGTTGTTGTTATCAAGAATATCAAGCATTCCCGTGAATTCAAGGAATCCGTTTCCGAGTGGGTAGAAAAAGACCGTCTGCGCATGAAGATGCGCCAGAGCGAGTTTGTTGATGCAGGTCACCCTGATGAATTCGACTATGCCTCTGACGATTTCTGAGTTGACAAACCGGAATCTGTGTAGTATAGTACGATATGTTGCGCATATTCAAAAATGCGCAGATTTGTAATGTGTGGTGAAGTGAATGCAAAAGGAAAGATATTTGCCGCTCGATATGGAAATAGTAAAATTTGATGCCGAAGACGTTATTCTTACAAGCGGAGAATCGGAGATCAGTTACGAAGATGATGAGCTTCCTCTTATCCCTAAGAAATGAACAAAAACGCAGCAGACAGATTTTATTCTGTCTGCTGCGTTTTTGTTAAAATATTGATCTATAGCATTTTAATACAAAGATCAGACTGTATTCAAACTGATTTTTGCTTTTCTCACGAGTGACGTACAACAGACTGTTGATGTCCAAAAACGGCATTATTTACGATATGTCATTTTTGTCTGATTATTCGCTACTATAAGCTCTTTACTTTGCTGAAAAAACATGGTACAATACTATTGTACAAAAATGGAGAATAGTAACTTCGCCCTTTGGGATGTTGAATATGAGGAGCAAACAATGATCTATGCAGAACATCTGAGAAAAGAATTCAAAAAGGTTGTAAAGGATCCGGGTCTGAAGGGCAGTTTCAAGTCGCTTTTCAAGCCCAAAAAGGAGATAGTCGTTGCTGCGGACGATGTCAGTTTCCATGTGCCGAAAGGAGAAATGTTAGGATTTATCGGACCGAACGGCGCAGGAAAATCTACGGTCATAAAGATGCTTACAGGTATCCTTACCCCGACTTCGGGACAGTGCCGCATCAACGGAAAGAATCCCCAGACCGACAGAAAAAAATATGTCCGTGAGATAGGTGTCGTTTTCGGACAGCGGACACAGCTTTGGTGGGATCTGCCGCTGAGAGAGACATACTCTGTTCTTAAAGAGATATATGAGGTGGATGATGACAGGTTCAAAAAGAGAATGGCATTTCTTAATGAGGTGCTTGACCTTGAAGACTTTATGAGTTCACCTGTCAGGACGCTTTCTCTCGGTCAGAGGATGAGAGCCGATATCGCCGCTTCAATGCTCCACAGTCCGAAGGTGCTTTTCCTTGATGAACCGACAATCGGACTTGACGTTGTTGTAAAGGACAATATCCGCAAGGCTATTATGAAGATCAACAAGGAGGAACAGACCACTGTTATCCTGACGACTCACGACATCAGCGATATCGAGCTTCTCTGCGACAGGATAGTAATGATAGACAAGGGAAAGAACGTTTATGAAGGTTCTCTGCGCCAGCTCAAAGAAAAATACGGTAATATCCGTGAACTGAATTTTGAGACGGCTCCGGGATTCAGCCTTACGGAAGATGAATTCCGTTCCGGTCTTGAACTTGGTGAGGACAAGATGACGGTCGAAAAGGACAAGAATATTTTCAAGGTACGTTTTGACAGTACTGAAATGCCTGTCGGCGAAATGCTGAACTATACTCTTTCACACGCAAAGGTAAAGGATATATCGTTCAAGGAAGCGGACGTTGAGGAGATAATCCGCCGTCTTTACAAGCAGGGGGAGTGTGAAAATGAATAGGATCGGAAAACGCTATGTTCCCTTTATGAAGGCAGGAGTACAGACGCTGATAGCCTACCGGCTGAATTTCTTCGGGTTTGTCATCGGCGGTCTGATATACTGCATCGTTATGTTTTATCTTTGGAAGGCTGTTTATGATTCTGCGGGCGGTGACAGCTTTTTAGGGTTCACGATGACCGAGATGGTCGTCTATCTGTTTCTTGCAAATACGACGACACAGCTCACATACAGCACGGTGAGCGGCGATATCGGCGACGAGATAAAGGACGGCAGCATATCAATGCGCATGATAAAGCCGGTTGACATGGATTGGAGCTATCTTTTTACGGAGCTTGGAGCGGCGTTTATGAAGGTAGTTGTCCTGCTCATACCTGTGACTGTCGGTCTTGAAATTTACCGTTATTGTATGTTGGGAGAAGTGATGTTCCGTCCGCTGAATTTCCTGCTGTATTTTCTGAGCGTCATACTCGCATATATAATTTCGTTCAGAGTGAATCTGTGTTTCGGGTTCGTTGCTTTTTATGTAAAGAATCTCTGGGGCTTCAACATTTTGAAGAACAGCATAATAAACTTTCTTTCAGGTTCGCTCATTCCGCTTGCGTTCATGCCGGACGTAATGCGCACGATACTCGAATATATGCCGTTTGCATCAATGGGATATACGCCTGTAATGATATACATGGGAAAATACTCCGCATACGAGACCGCCTTCAGGCTTGGCATACAGATCGTGTGGGCGGCGGTGATGTTTGGGATTTCAAAGCTTATCTGGATCGGTGCAGTAAAAAAACTCAGCGTACAGGGGGGATGAAAAATGCGCCGTGCATGGAAAATTTACAGACTGCTTGCGGCGCAGAACCTCAAGCGTCTTATGGAATACAAGGTCGATTTTCTGACGGGAGCGGTCAGCTTCCTGATAGATCAGGCTGTCGGCATAGCATTTATATTTATAATTTTCACTCAGATACCCCAGCTTTCGGGGTTCACGTTTGAGCAGATAGTTTTTATCTATGGATTTTCACAGATACCGAAGGGAATTGACCATCTTCTGACGGACAATCTCTGGTGTGTTGGATATTTTATCGTAAGGCAGGGAGGTTTTGACAAATACATGACCCGCCCGATAAATCCGCTGTTTCATGTAATAGCGGAAACGTTTCAGGTGGATGCGATAGGCGAGCTTGTAGTAGGCATAGCGCTGATATGTTATTCCGCAGGCAGTGCAGGGCTTTATGTCACACCTCTGAGCGTAATACTTACTATCGTTGCCGTACCGTTTGCGGCGCTGATTTACACCTCGATAAAAATAGCGACATCTGCAATAGCCTTTTGGATAAAGAGCAGCGGATTTATAATTCAGATGGTCTACGGCATGAACGAATTTGCAAAGTACCCGACAACGATATATTCCGTTCCGGTCAGAGTTTTTGTCACTTTTATGATTCCTTTTGCCCTCACGGGATATTATCCGGTAGTCTATCTTCTCACAGGCGAGAATCCTCTTTTGAACACAGGCATAGTTGTTTCGGTCTCGATAGTATTCTTCATCCTATCCCTTCTTATCTGGAACCGTGGTCTCTCCGCCTACGAAAGCGCCGGCGCATAGCATGCGCACCCTATTTTAGAACGCAGAAACTTTATTTTGAGCCGTCCGCGTCACGACCCTTACGGGTCGCTTTGGCTGTTTTCTTCCACGTCTGGCGGTGTTCCTCTGCGCACGATTTGTGTCTGAATTGTTTCGTATGGGACACTTTATCGCTGCGGCACAGTATTTTTGCATCAGATAGAGTTGTGCGTGAATCGTCCTGCGGGGTCACCCGCTCGCCCTAAAGGGTTTTGTGCTGTTTCCTTCGGTGCGGGCAGTGTATTATTCTATCACACTGTCCCGCACCTGCTTTTTTATGTCATAATGTTTTGGTCACAATTTGCGTTCAGAAGTCGACAGCGGAGGCGCTCCAAACTTCAAACTATGGACGTATATGATAACAGCCGGAGCGCTCCCTTGTGGAGCGTGAGGCGTGAAATTCGGAAGAAAGTATTTGCGTTCAAAAGTCGACAGCGGAGGCACTCCGCCACGCTCCAAACTTCAAACTATGGACGTATATGATAACAGCCGGAGCGCTCTCTTGTGGAGCGTGAGGCGTGAAATTCGGAAGAAAGTATTTGCGTTCAGAAGTCGACAGCGGAGGCACTCCGCCAAACTCAGCACTAAAAAAATTTCTTGACAAAAGGCGGTAGTCTGTGGTAAAATGTAAAATTACAGGCGAAGAGCTTGTAAGTGAAATTTTTGCTGTGAATGTTCAACAGAAAAGAGTTCCCGATGGTTGAAAAGTGCAGTGAAAATGAATAATTCGCTGTTTATCGGTCAACAATTTTTCTGACCGTTAAACATATAAAATTTTTGTGCAAGGAGGTGCAATGAATTGCCAACATTTAACCAATTGGTTCGTAAGGGCAGAGAAGTTTCTGAAAAGAAGGCTAAGGCTCCCGCACTCCTCAAGGGCTGGAACTCTAAGAAGCGCAGAGCTATCGACCAGAACTCACCCCAGAAGAGAGGCGTTTGTACAGCTGTAAAGACTGCTACACCTAAAAAGCCTAACTCAGCTATCAGAAAGATCGCCAGAGTAAGACTTTCAAACGGTATCGAGGTTTCCTCATATATTCCGGGCGTAGGTCACAACTTGCAGGAGCATAGCGTAGTTTTAATTCGTGGTGGACGTGTTAAGGATCTCCCTGGTGTTCGTTACCATATCATCAGAGGCACACTTGACGCACAGGGCGTTGCAAAACGTATGCAGGCTCGTTCAAAGTACGGCGCAAAGCGTCCAAAGGCAGGTAAGTAAAAGGAACGACAAATTCTTAAAAG